>JBFWRO010000171.1:0-6418 GCA_050248865.1 Thermomicrobiales bacterium
CGGACCACTCCGAATTGCCTTCGAACTCTCCGGTTCCAACTTCTCCGTCTCCTCCCGGAAGAAGCCCGGACTCCATAAGCTCTTTCAGATCCTCGTCCGTCGCTTCCTCGACGACTGCCACAGCTGGACCACCACTCGCAGACATCGCCTCGATGTTTGCAGCCTCGAGTGCATTCGGCTGGTGCGACGCCGCCAGTCGACCCGCCACACCAGAACCGGCCGGAATGAGCTTGCCGATGATCACGTTTTCCTTCAACCCTCGCAGAGAGTCGACCCTGCCATTGACAGCTGCATCTGTCAGGACTCGCGTGGTTTCCTGGAAAGATGCGGCGGCGAGGAACGAGTCAGTCTCGAGCGACGCCTTGGTGATGCCTAGCAGCACCGGCATAGCGGTCGCTGGCTCACCGCCCTGGGCGAGGAGATCTTCGTTGATCTGATTGAACTCAAATCGGTCGATTCGCTCGTCCTGCAAGAAATCGGTGTCGCCTGGGTAGACGATGCTGACCTTGCGCAACATCTGCCGGCAGATGACTTCGATGTGCTTGTCGTTGGTGTTCACGCCCTGTGAGCGGTACACCTTCTGCACTTCATCGATGATGTACCTCTGCACATCGTCGCGTCCGCGGGTCAGCAGGACCTGTTGCGGATCACGGGCGCCATCGGTCAACTGCTGACCAGGCGTGACAATCTCACCCTCCTCCACAAACACTTGGTAGGTAATCGGCAGGGAGTGCTCATCACGCTCTTCCCGCTCATTTCGCACGTAGATCGTGCGGTCATCGAGGAAGAACATGCCGTCGAGCGGCGCGTACCGCTTTTCACCTTCGATGTTCTCGGCTATGGCCGTTTTGTCCTTTGTGACCATGTCGCCATCGACAAGCAACGCGTGCCAGCCGTCCTCGAGGACCATCGTGAACGAGTCCTGCTCGGTACTGGTGATGATCAGCTTGCGGCCCTCTTCGGACTGCTCGAACGTGACCACACCTTCACGCTCGGCAAGCAGCGCCGATCCCTTCGGCTGGCGTGCCTCGAAGAGCTCTTCGACTCTGGGCAGACCCGTGGTGATGTCTGCGCGGGCCACGCCTCCGGTGTGGAATGTGCGCATCGTGAGTTGCGTACCGGGCTCTCCGATCGACTGGGCAGCGACGATTCCAACGGCCTCGCCCATTTCGACGAGCTTCCCGGTTGCCAGATTTCGACCGTAGCAAAGCTGGCACACCCCGTGTGTCGCCTCACAGGTCATCACTGATCGCACGTGGACCTTTTGCCTGGTCGCGATGACTTCGCCAACCAGGTCCCGGCTCCGGCCGTCCTCGAGCTCGACATTGTCGCCAAGCTCCTCGCCCCGATCGGCGATCATCTCACCGGTTTCCGGATCATAAACAGGCGACGCCAGAATCCGGCCGGTGAGCTTCGCCCGAAGCTCTTCCGCAGAGACGTCCTTCCCTTCGATGTCCACCGCTTCGACGATGAGTCCCTGAGTCGTGCCGCAATCGGGAATCTTGACGATCACATCCTGGGCAACGTCGACAAGCCGCCGGGTGAGGTAACCGGAGTCAGCGGTACGCAGCGCGGTGTCGGCCAGACCCTTGCGGGCGCCGTGTGTGGAAATGAAGTACTCGAGAACGGTCAGACCTTCACGGAAGTTGGATTTGATCGGGATCTCGATGATCTTCCCCTGGGGATCGAGCACGAGTCCACGCATGCCAGCCATCTGGCTGATCTGATTCATGTTTCCCTTCGCGCCCGAGTCGGCCATCATGAACACGGAGTTCTGGCCTCGGAGCAAATTCTCGACATCTCTCTGCAGCTGGTCCCGGCACTCGTTCCAGATGACCTCGAGCTCTCTCAATCGCTCGTCATCTGTCACCAGACCCCTCTTGTACTGGCGCTCGACCTGATCGGCCTCCTCTTCGGCCTTTCGCACCAGCTCGGCCTTCGAGTCGGACATCACAACGTCATCGACGGCTATGCTCATCCCGCCCTTGGTCGAGAACTCGAACCCGATCCGCTTGATGGCATTGACGATGTCCGCGGTCTTATACGGATCGTTATCGTGGCGATAGCAGTCTGCCACCACCTTTCGGATTTGTTTTCGGTCCATGACCTGGTTGTAGTACTTGTTGAGCGCTGGCGGCAGGACTTGATTGAAAATCGCCCGGCCAACGGTCGTGTCGATCACCTTCATTTCGCCGCCGTCACGATCGGTCTGCACCCGAATCGCCGCCTGGACATCGACGATCCCCGCGTCATACGCCAGACGCACCTCTTCGAGTGAGGAAAAGGCCTTCCCCCAACCCTTGGGCACGGTGCCTTTCGCATAATCGGTCTCGAAATTGCGCTCGCTGGTCATGTAGTAGCAGCCGAGCACGATGTCCTGCGTCGGCGAAACAATCGGCTCACCGTTCGATGGCGCAAGGAGATTTCGCACCGAGAGCATACGCGTGCGGGCTTCTTCCTGCGCTGGCCGCGAAAGCGGCACATGCACGGCCATCTGGTCGCCGTCGAAGTCAGCATTGAATGCGGTGCAGACCAGCGGATGGATCTGGATTGCGGATCCTTCGATCAGCCTGACCCGGAATGCCTGAATGCCAAGGCGATGCAGGGTCGGAGCGCGGTTGAGGAGCACCAGGTGGTTCTGGATGACCTCTTCCAGCACTTCCCAAACTCGCGGATCGACTCGCTCGACGAGCCGCTTGGCGGCCTTGATGTTGTGGGCATGCCCGCGTTCGACAAGCTTTCGCATGACGAATGGCTTGAAGAGTTCCAGCGCCATTCGCTTCGGCAGTCCGCACTCGTCGAGATCGAGATCCGGGCCGACGACAATCACCGAACGACCCGAATAATCCACGCGCTTGCCGAGCAGGTTCTGGCGGAAGCGCCCCTGCTTGCCCTTGAGCATGTCGGAGAGGCTCTTAAGCTTGTGCTTGCCAGACCCGGAAACGACACGGCCGCGACGGCCATTGTCGATCAACGCGTCGACCGCTTCCTGCAGCATGCGCTTCTCGTTCCGGACAATGATGTCCGGCGCGCCAAGCTCGATCAGCCGTTTCAGACGGTTGTTGCGGTTGATTACCCGCCGATAGAGATCGTTCAGGTCGGAGGTGGCGAACCGCCCACCATCGAGCTGGACCATTGGACGAAGCTCAGGCGGAATGACCGGCAATGCAGAAAAGATCATCCACTCTGGCCGGTTGCCGCTTTTCCGCAGCGCCTCGACTACGCGGAGTCGCTTGGTGGCCTTTTTCCGTTTGGCATCTGACGTAGCCTGCATCTCTTCACGGAGCTGGATCGCCAGCTTGTCGAGATCGAGACTGTTGACCAGATACTCATGCACGGACTCCGCACCCATGGCGGCCCGGAAGACGCCGTGCGGAACAACCTCGTTCAGCTCGCGATACTGCGTTTCCGAGAGAATCTGCAGCGGTTTGAGGTCGGACACTGACTTGACGGCCTCGTCCCGTTCTCTTTCGGCCTCGCGAATTTGCTCGTTCAGCGCCGTTTCGATTTTATTGCGTGCCTCGTCGAGCGCGTGAGCGAGCTGATCGCGCTCGGCGTCAGCCATGGCTTCGGTTCCGGAGGACTCGTACTCCGCTGATGTCTCGACTCGCTCGACGAGTCGCTCATACCTGTCCTTCAGCGTCTCGAGACGATCATCGTTGATCGCTTCGCCAGGCTTGACGATGTCTTCGCCCTGGAACTGAATCGCCTTGCGAACAGACTTGTTCAGCTTCGTTTCAAGCGTTTTCCGGATCTTCTCGTACTCTCGCTTGATCTCTTCGAGCTTCGACTCGCGCGTGATGGTGATGGTTTCGGTCGACTTCGCCTTGCCTTCGCTCAGCGTCTCGATCCGGGCGCCCGTGGTTTCGGCAAGGGCGCCAACCTCCGACTCAGCCCGGGCGCGGAGCTCTTCCACCGTCTCCTCATGGACGTCGCTGATTTCCTGGATCGCCTGTTGCTTGGCTTCTTCATCAACGGTAGTCACGAGATATGATGCGAAGTAGAGCACCCGCTCCAGATTGCGGGGAGAAATGTCGAGCAGCAGACCGAGACGGCTGGGAGTTCCCTTCACATACCAGATATGGGCGACGGGCGCGGCGAGCTCGATATGGCCCATGCGGTCGCGGCGAACTTTCGACCGCGTGACCTCGACACCACATTTGTCGCAGACCGTCCCCGCGTGGCGAATCCGCTTGTACTTTCCGCAATAGCACTCCCAATCCTTGGTGGGACCAAAGATGCGCTCACAGAAAAGACCGCCATGCTCTGGCTTCAGCGTTCGATAGTTGATGGTCTCCGGTTTGGTGACTTCCCCATACGACCAGCCACGGATCGCCTCAGGAGATGCCAGGCTGATCCGGATAGCGTCGAAGTTGTTGACGTCGAGTACCCGGCTACGGTCCCGGCGGTCATTGCGGCTGCCTGATCGAGCCGATCGACCCTGGGCAAAATCGCCGTTGCTGCTGTCGTAGCGAAGCTGAGATGTGTTTTCCAATGTTTTTGTCCTCCAGGTGGCTGGACGTCATGTCGTGTGCAGGCTCGATGGTCGCCTTATGTCTGCGTGCGACGCTACCAAGATGGCAGCGTCGCCGCGAGGACTATTCCTCGGTTCGCTCGAAACCGCTCAAATTGATCCGGTCGAGATTCGAGAGGAGGTCCCGGGTTGTGTCTTCGGTGAAATCAATTGTTTCTTCGTTGTCGTTGATGACGTCGATCGACAGACCAAGGCTTCTGAGCTCTTTCACGAGCACCTTGAACGACTCAGGCACACCAGCCTCGCCGATTTCATCGCCCTTGACAATCGCCTCATAGGTCTTGACGCGACCGATCGTGTCGTCGGATTTGACCGTCAGCATTTCTTGCAATGTATAGGCCGCTCCGTAGGCTTCCAGTGCCCACACTTCCATTTCGCCAAAGCGCTGGCCGCCAAACTGCGCCTTGCCACCGAGAGGCTGCTGGGTGACAAGTGAGTATGGCCCGGTGGAACGGGCGTGAATCTTGTCCTCGACCAGGTGGGCGAGCTTCAGCATATAGATGATCCCGACAGTCACCGGACGGTCGAATTTCTCACCGCTCCGTCCGTCGTAGAGATCGACTTTGCCGTCCTCCGGCAAGCCGGCTTCGCGCAACGCGTCGCGAATCTCCTCTTCACGGGCACCGTCGAAGACAGGCGTCGCGACGCGAAAGCCCAGACGCTGGGCAGCCCAGCCGAGATGCGTCTCGAGGACCTGTCCCAGATTCATGCGCGAGGGCACGCCAATCGGGTTCAGGATGATGTCGACCGGAGTGCCATCAGGGAGATACGGCATGTCCTCAATAGGAAGAATGCGGCTGATCACGCCCTTGTTGCCATGGCGACCGGCCATCTTGTCGCCTTCCGAGATCTTTCTCTTCTGGGCGATGCTGACGCGGACCATTTGTAGCACACCGGCCGGGAGTTCGTGGTCGCTGGTCTCGTCGCGGCGAAACGTTTTGACGTCGATGATCTTGCCGTGCACCCCATGGGGCACGCGAAGCGAGGTGTCCTTCACCTCACGCGCTTTTTCACCAAAGATTGCGCGCAGCAGACGTTCCTCAGCGCTCAGCTCGGTTTCACCGCGCGGGGTGACCTTGCCCACCAGGATGTCGTTCGGCTGAACTTCAGCGCCGATGCGGATGATGCCGCTCTCGTCCAGATTTGCCAGCGATTCCTCGCCGACATTGGGGATATCGCGGGTAATCTCTTCCGGTCCCAGCTTGGTGTCCCGCGCCTCTGTCTCGTATTTCTCGATGTGAATCGAGGTGAAGACATCATCGCGGACCAGTCTTTCACTGATCAGGATGGCGTCCTCGAAGTTCCCACCTTCCCAGGGCATGAAGGCGACGATAACGTTCTGGCCGAGAGCGAGTTCACCTCGTTCGGTCGATGACGAATCGGCCAGGATATCTCCCGGCTCGACTCGCTCTCCGGGCCGCACGCTCGGCCGCTGGTTGATGCATGTGTCCTGGTTCGAACGAACGAATTTCTGAAGGTTGTAGACGTGTCGATGCCCGTCGTCACCTTTTATCGCGATCGATCGAGCCGACACCGACTCGATTTCTCCTGAGTGTCGAGAAACGAGCACCTGTCCGGAGTCGCGGGCAGCCTGTAGTTCCACGCCAGTGCCAATGATCGGCGCTTTCGGCTGGATGAGAGGCACTGCCTGCCGCTGCATGTTCGCGCCCATGAGTGCGCGGTTGGCATCGTCATGCTCCAGGAAGGGAATCAGGGCAGTGGCCACGGAAACCACCTGTTTCGGAGATATATCGAGATACTGGACCATTTCTGATGGAATCACCGGGAAGCGGTGCCCGCCACCCTGGCGGACCGTAACCTGATCCAGCATGATGCGATCGTTCTCGTCGAGTAGCGTGTTTGCCTGAGCGATGTTCATCTGCT
>JBFWRO010000172.1:0-6377 GCA_050248865.1 Thermomicrobiales bacterium
GAAATGTCCGAGATATAGCGCCGGGTCAGATTCTGCAGCTCATTTTGCGACAGAAGCTTTGGATTGACCGTCACACCCCCTTTTGCGCCGCCGTATGGGAGCCCGACGACCGCGCACTTCCAGGTCATCAGCATAGCGAGGGCTTTGACTTCGGAGAGCGTGACGCTTTGATGGTACCGAATGCCGCCCTTGGTGGGACCAGGTCCACTATTATGCTGAACACGGTGGCCGGTAAAGACCTGAACCGATCCGTCATCCATTTCCACAGGGAAATTGACCGTCAGTTCACGCTGACAATGGGTGAGAATCTGCCGCATGCTGTCCTCGAGCTCGAGAACATCCGCCGCCAGGTTGAACTGCTGGATCGCGACATCGAAGAGATCCGGGGTCACCGGTGAAGCGACCGGGGAAGGAATAACACTGGAAACCATGGAAACGCACCTCCGCACTGTCTGGCCTCATTGCCAGAATTACGAGCCGGTAAATCGTGCCCACGAGGCGTCAGCGATGTTCCTTCAATAGTTGCTCGAGCACCTTGCGCACTGCATCTGGACGACCTCGTCCTCCGGTTCGTTTGATCGTTTCACCAATGAGCCGCCCGATTGCAGCCGTTTTGCCACTGCGATAATCATCCGCGGCCGCAGGTAACGCATCGAGCGTAGCGAGAGCCGCCGTTCGCAAGGCGCCGTCGTCATCAAGTGGCAAGAGATCGAGCTGTCGCGCCTTCTCCTCCGGCTCCTCATCAGGTCCCAGTTGAACGAGCAGCTCCTTGGCCGCCCTGGCACTGATCAAGTCAGACTCGAGCATGGCGATCAAGTTTGACAATTGAGAGGCAGAGACCGGCATCGTATCGGCGGCAAGTCCGCGTTCTCGCTGCAGACCGAAGAGATCGTTGAGAATCCAGTTTGCAGCCACGCGCGGCCGTCCGGCCTCACTGCTTCCGCGAGCTACGGTCTCGAAGTAATCCGCGGTCGAACGCTCGCTCGTGAGCAGGGCAGCATCCGACTCGCCGATGCCGTATTCGGCCTGGACTCGGGCCCGGCGTGCGCCAGGCAGCTCAGGGAGCCTTGTTGCGATGGATTCAACAACATCGCCGGTCAGCGCCAGCGGAGGCAAGTCCGGCTCAGGGAAGTAGCGATAGTCGTGCGCCTGTTCTTTCGTTCGCTGGCTCACGGTGACGCCACGCGTTTCCACCCAACCCCGAGTTTCCTGTTCGATCGAGCCTCCGTCGGCAAGGACTCGTCGCTGACGCTCTTCTTCGAAGCGAAGCGCACGTTCCACTGAGCGGAAAGAGTTCATGTTCTTGATTTCGACCTTCGAGCCGACGATCGAGCCGTCGACCGAGCGGGTCGAGATGTTGGCATCGCAGCGAAACGCCCCCTCCTCCATATTTCCCGTCGAGGCGCCGATGTACCTGAGGATTTGTCGCATCGCGATCAGATAGTCCCTGGCTGCTTCCGGACTTTTCAAGTCTGGCTCGCCGACGATTTCCATGAGCGGGACGCCGGAGCGATTGAGGTCGACCAGGCTGATGTCGGATCCATCCGCGGCCAAACGGTGCAGGAGCCGGCCGGTGTCTTCCTCGATATGAACGCGGGTGATTCCGGCCGTCACGAGCTGACCCTCCGATTCGAAGGTCAGTGATCCACTCAGGCAGAGCGGCATGTCGTATTGAGAAATCTGGTAGCCCTTGGGAAGATCAGGGTAGACATAGTTCTTGCGGTCGAGCTTCGAAAAGCTGGCGATTTCGCATCCAAGAGCCAACCCGGTGAGCAAGCACAATTCAATGGCTTCGCGGTTGATCACGGGAAGCGCCCCGGGCAATCCCATGCAAACATGGCAGACATGCGTATTCGGCTCAGCTGAGGCATACTCAGCAGAGCACCCACAATACATCTTGCTCTTTGTGAGGACCTGGGCGTGAACTTCGAGGCCGATGACGGTCTCAAACTGCGTGGTCTGAATAGTCGCCGTCACGTCAATCTCCACTCCGCAGAAGGTTTACAACGTCGATCGCGGAGCCGGCGGATTATAGCATGGGCTGGAGACCGTCACTCCCCAAACGAGCCATTTTCGCAGAGTCATCATGGTATTATGCTGCGGTGTATCGGGCATTTTTGCCATTCCTGGCAGGCGTGCCTGAGAGGGACATCGGGCGTGAGGCTCGGCGTTGTGTCCGGAGCAGGCTTGTTCCCATTCCAGACGAAGCGGAGGAAACTTCACGAGCATGGTGACGCGCGCTGAGACAAAAATGGTCACCGGCACGATCAACGGGCAGGAGGTGACCGTTCCAGCAGGGACGACGATTCTCGAAGCGGCCCGGATGGCGAATATCGAAGTGCCGAATCTGTGCTTTCAGCCAAAGCTCCGGGCGTGGGGTTCATGCAGAATCTGTACCGTCGAGATTCTTGGCAAACGTGGTGGGCTCATCGAGTCGTGCGCGACCCCGCTGGGCGAGGGCATGGAAGTTCTGACCCACTCGGAGCCTGTCGAGGACGCTCGCCAGTTCATTTTGCAGATGTACCTGATCGATCATGCACTCGACTGTCCGACGTGCGATAAGTCCGGCGAGTGTTACCTGCAAGACAACACCTACCTGAGCAATGTCAACACCAATCCCTATCGCCGGCCGAAATTCACTCGCCCGTACGTGCATTTCAGCGATCTGATCGACTACAAGCACGATCGCTGCATTATGTGCAACCGGTGCACGCGAGTCTGCGACGAGATGATTGGCGTAACGGCGATCGAGTCGACCGCCCGTAGTATTGAGTCGACGATCAGCCCGGCGTTCGGGCAGACGCTCGCCGATACCCTGTGCACGAATTGCGGCATGTGCATTGCTGTGTGCCCCGTTGGCGCGCTCACCGATCGACATTTTGCCCACCATCCCTGGGAACTCGAGACGACCGAGACGATCTGCGGCAATTGCGACGTGGGCTGCACGCTCAACGTCGAAACAGACCGCGGTGTTGTTCGGAGAGTGACGAATCTCTGGGAACGAGGCGTCAATCACGGATACACATGCGTTCACGGAAAGTGGGGTCACGAGCGCGTTCAGTCACCTGAACGTCTGCGATACCCGCGCGTCAACGCAGAAAATGGCTTCTCCTACGAGGTTGCGTGGGAAGACGCGATTGCGTCGATTGCCGGATCGCTCTCGAACTATCGAAAGGGCGAGTTTGCGGCGTTGATCAGCCCGGATGGCACCAATGAGGACGCCTTCGCGGGACAGCGGTTTACCCGCGCGGCCATGGAGTCGAACAACGTCGACCGCAATTTGACTCCCGCCCAGCTTGCTGTCGAGGCGGCAAATCGCGCGTCATTCGGCAGGGATGTCTCCAGCACCAACAGCGTTCAGGAGATGTTCACGGATGTCAAGTCGGCGCTCGTTGTCGGGCCAGATCTCGGTGCGCATGCACCTGTCGCTTCCTACTGGTTCTATCACTCGCTGATCTACCGCGAGGCAAAAACCGTCGTCATTTCTGAAGATGAGTTCCCTCTCTGCTGGCGATCAGAAATGTGGCTGAAGCCGAATCCTGGTACGACCGTACACGTTCTCCATGCGATGGCCCGGCATATTGCCGATCTGGGCATGGATCAGGCGGGTGAATCCAAACTTCCCGGAATGCCGCTCTGGAAAGAACGAATTCAGTCGGTCGATCTGAACGCGGCAGCCGCGCTATCGGGCATTTCGGTGGACCATATCAAGGCGGCCGCAGAGCTCTATGCGACTGGTGGTCGAGGCGTCGGGAACGCTCTCGATGGCGTTTATCCTGCTTCCACGCTCTATCACACTGCCGCACATATCGGCGAGGCCGATACATTACACGCGACGGACGATCCTGCCGCTATCGCCCTGGCCTGTAATCAACTGGCGCTTCTAACCGGTAATCTGGGACGCCCTGGAGGTGGTGTAACCTCACCACGAGGTCCTGCGAACTACCAGGGAACAACGGACGTTGGCGCCACTCCTCACTCACTACCGGGGGCCATTCCCGCCGAGAACGTCGGCCTGGGCACTGGGGAACTGGCGGCCGCAATACGTTCTGGCCGTATCAAGGCCATGTATATCGAGGCAAATCTGGGCGCAAACTCAGGCACGGTAAGCGACGACTTGATGGATGCGCTTGGGGAATTGGAGTTCCTGATCGTCGCTGCGGCGTTTGACTCCCCGCTCACAGCAAAAGCCCATGTGACGCTGCCGCGAGCGATGACACTCGAAGCCGACGGCACGCTGACGAGCGTCGACCGCACCGTTCAGCGCGTGAGGGCAACGGTCCCGGCGCCCGGAGAGGCCAAGCAGCCCGTTCAGTATCTCGCCGAGATTGCTCAAGCGATGGGAATCGATCTCGGAATCGGCGATCCCATTACCGCGATGCAGGAGATCGGACGGCACATACCAGAGTACGCAGGGGTCACCTACGCTCGTTTGGAGCGAGAGGGATTGCAGGTGCCGGTCCCGTCGTTCGCCGAAGCGGGCACTGCGATTCTGGTGCCAGGCCCTGATGGCATGGCAACGTTGTCGCCATCGATGACCAATATGGCGGCCGATTAGCGACGCTCATTCGCCGAAAGAGAACAGGATCTATACCGATGTTCGATGAAGTCAAGGGATTTGCAGTAACGCTGAAGCGGGGCTTCAAACCGAACATGACGATCGAGTATCCGGAGGAGAAACGGGACATGGCTCCCCGCTTCCGCGGGTTGCCATCGCTGCGGTCAGATCCTGATACTGGTGAGGCGCTTTGCGTGGCCTGCGGGCTGTGTGCACGGGTTTGCCCGACGTCCTGTCTGGATATGCACGTCGTGCCTTCCGAAGAAGGCGACCGCGAACTGGGCGAATTCATACTTCGCTCCGGTCGCTGCATGTTCTGTGGACTCTGTGCGCAGGTTTGCCCTGTCGATGCGATTACGATGAGCTCGGAGTATGAGCTCTCGGTCATGGAGCGCGACGGTCTTGTTTACACCAAGATCGAGCTTGCTCAGATCGGTTCGCAGGCTCCCATCTGGTGGGATTCCGGAAGACGGCAGGTTCCTTCCGGGTCCTGAATCGATTCGAATCGCTTGGAGTTTTGTTTCGGGGCGCCTGCAACCAAACGGGCGTCCTCGACGTTTTGTCCAACATTTCGCGGTTCATGCCGCGCTGAGTGGAGGTTTGTGATGACCCGCGAGTTTCCAATCTACCTGGCCGGCCAGTGGGTGAAATCCGACACGGCAATTGACATCACGAATCCCTATAACGGAGAGGTGATCGGGAGGACGTGGCTGGCCTCGGCCGAGCAGGTCGAGGAAGCGATTGTCGCCGCCGAAAGCGCGTTTCTGAATCAGCGTGAAATGCCGACGTTCGAGCGAGCGGCTGTACTAACCAAACTGGCCGGCAAAATGCGAGAGCACCGCGACTCCATTGCCCGCATGATTACGCTGGAAGCCGGAAAACCCATCCGGGATTCAGAAGTCGAGGCAGATCGTGGAGTGTTCACGGTCGAAACGGCGGCTGAGGAAGCAAAGCGGATCGGCGGCGATCTGATGCCACTCGATCTGCTCCCCTCATCGAGGGGCCGGTTCGGCATCGTGAGGCGCTTCCCCATCGGTCCTATTTCCGGTATTTCACCGTTCAATTTTCCTTTGAACCTGGCGCTGCACAAGCTGGCGCCCGCAATCGCGTCAGGTAATCCGATTGTGCTCAAACCGCCCACACGCGATCCCCTGGTGATGCTGATGATTACCGAGCTGCTTCACGAGTGTGGGTTACCGGATGGAGCGGTCAGCATGCTGCCCATGAGTCGCGACGTTGGCGACATTCTTGTCGAAGATGACCGCTTCAAATTGCTCTCGTTTACCGGATCTCCCGACGTTGGATGGGACATGAAGGCGCGAGCTGGCCGAAAAAAGGTTGTGCTCGAACTCGGCGGCAATGCAGGGGTTGTTGTCGACGACAACAGCGATATCGACTTCGCCGTTCAGCGCGTAAGAGTTGGCGCCTTCGCTTACGCAGGGCAGGTATGCATCTCGGTTCAACGCGTGTTCGTGCAAGAGTCAGTCTACGATGAGTTCACGTCAAAGCTCGCATCGGAAGCAGAGAAGATCGTGCTGGGTGACCCTCTTGACCGGGCCACAGATCTCGGCCCAATGATCGACGAACACGCTGCGAAACGGAGCGAGGGCTGGATTCGAGACGCTGTGGCCGCAGGAGCGCGAGTGGTCACCGGCGGGACCGCCGAAGGACGTTTCATGCGGCCGACAATTATTGAGAACGCGGCAAAAGAATCATTCGTGTGCTCGCGGGAGGCATTCGCTCCGCTCGTAACTGTCTTCCCCGTGAAGTCGTTCAAAGAGGCGGTCGAGCAGGTAAATGACTCGGTATACGGGCTGCA
>JBFWRO010000173.1:0-6376 GCA_050248865.1 Thermomicrobiales bacterium
CTGGAGCAGCTGGCGATCGACAGGGTGCAGGCGAGTTTGACCAGTCCCACCGGTCAACACGCATCGGAGCTCATGAAACTCGGATTCCGGGATGCAAACCGGGCAATTGCTGAATCGGCAGGTGGTGCTGAGGCAGGGGTCGGCATGCTCGCCCTCCTCACCCGTGGCAAGTACGCCACGCTGGCGCTGGTCGGTCCGGACCGGGCCTACCTCGCTCGAGCCGGCCGGCTGAATCAGGTCACGCGCGATCAGCGAGTCCTGGTGCCACGCTCGCGTCGAAAAAAAGATGCGGCCGCGCGCAGCGACTCCGACCCAGCCGTGAGGCTCCTCGGCGAAGCCGAGCGACTCGATGCCAAAAGCCCCGCGATCTTCGAGATCGTTCTCCTGCCGGAGGATCGTCTCGCGCTATTCAGCCAGGATTTGGTCGATCTCGTTGGAGAAGACGCGTTGAAGCTCCGTCTCCAGGATGCTCAGATCGAAGCTGCGCTGAAATTGGATGCGTTCGCCGCAGCGGACGGCCCCGTCGCACTAATGGCGGCGGTGTTGACTGCCGCCCCCGCCCGCGAACCCCTGGTGATTCCGCAAGCGGCGACCGGCACCGCCAGACCAGTGTGGATGATGGTGATTCCGCTCCTGCTAGTGCTTGCCATCGTAGCGGTCGTTGCGTTCTTCCTCCTGTGAGCGCGGCCGGGGTGACTCAGCCACTCGTGGTCGACGCGCACACGCATGTCTTTCCGCCGGAGATCGTGGAAAACCGCGAAGCCTGGCAAGCCCGCGACGCCTGGTTCTCGCTCCTCTATCAGAATCCCAAAGCGCGCCTGATTGCGGCGGATGATCTGATTGCCAGCATGGACCAGGCGGGTATCGAACGGTCTGTGCTCTGTGGGTTCCCCTGGCGAGATAGCGGACTCTGTGACGAACATAATGCCTATATGCTCGACGCGGTTCGCAGATTCCCCGACCGGCTGACCTGGCTCGCCATCGTGTCTCCTGCCCATGGACGCGCGCTGTCGAGTCGCACGGAAGATCTCATCGGTTCTGGGGCTGCTGGGTTGGGTGAGCTCAACGCCGATGCCCAGGGGTTCGAACTGTCGGCGCTCGAAGCCATTCGGCCCGCGCTGGTCATGTGCCAGGACCTCGCAAAGCCGGTTCTTTTTCATGCCTCCGAACCCGTGGGCCACGACTATCCCGGAAAGGGAACGGCGACGCCCGCGCGATTGGTGAAGCTTGCGGATGCATTTCCCCGCCTCGCCATCGTCCTGGCCCATTGGGGTGGAGGATTACCCTTCTATGAGCTGATGCCGGAAGTCCGGGCAGCGCTGGCCAACGTCTGCTATGACTCGGCGGCCTCGACCTATCTTTACGACTTCGGGGTTTTCCGGCAGGTAATCGACCTTGTCGGCGCATCGAAGGTGCTCTTCGGCTCCGATTATCCAGTCTTGCGCCAGGATCGTTTTCTCGAACGTGCGCGTTCCGTCGCCTGGCGCGATGATGAGGAGCGAGACGCCGTGCTCGGCGGCACAGCCACCAGGGTCTACGGCATATTGAATACGGGAGGAGAGGCAGCGTGATCGCAGGACTAACTGGACGCGTCGTCGGCACGACCGCTGATTCGGTGCTTCTCGACGTCAACGGCGTGATTTACCGGGTGGGCACCACGACCGCCGCGATTTCAGAACTCGCCGGCGTCGATGGCCCCGTCATGTTTCACACCCATCTCCTCGTCCGGGAAGACATGATGGCCCTCTATGGGTTCCGGACGGCAGACGAATTGCAGCTTTTCGAGACCGTGACGACCGTCTCCGGCATAGGTCCCCGATTGGGGGTTGCGATTCTCTCGCGCTTCCCGGTTGACAAGCTTCGGAATGCCATCCAGTCCGGGGACGCCGATCTGCTGGCGACGGTTCCCGGCGTCGGTAAGAAGACCGCCGCGCGCATGATCGTTGAACTTCGCGGCAAGCTGCCTTCCGTGTTTGCGGGTGGGGGAGCAGCGGTCCGCGGCGACGAAGAGGATGTGATCGACGCACTGCGGGCGCTTGGCTATTCCGCTGGCGAAGCCTCCGCGGCCATCGTTGGGTCGGCCCCAAAGGCCGGCAGCAGCGTCGAGGAACGAATCGTCGCGGCCCTGCAGTTTCTCTCGTCCAGCTGACTACGCACCCTCGATTCCCAGGCGGTACTCGATCGCCCGGGCATGTCCCCGCAAGCCTTCCGCGTCGGCGAGGGCGATCGTCGCCGGTCCCAGGCGCTGCACGGCGTGCTCGTTGGCGGCAGCCAGACTGATCACGCGCACAAAGTCATTCAGGTGAATCGGAGAGAAGAAACGCGCCGTTCCGCCAGTCGGCATCACGTGACTCGGACCTGCCGTGTAATCACCCAGCGCCTCTGGACTATGTTCACCGACAAACACTCCTCCGGCATGACGAACCATCGGCACGGCCGCCCACGGATCATCGAGCAACAGGCAGAGGTGCTCAGGTGCGTAGTTGTTGGCAAGGTCCATCGCCGTGGACACGTCTGGCGCAAGAATGATGATCCCGTTCTGCTCGAGCGACGTCGTCGCAATGTCCCCGCGTGGCAATGTCTCGAGCTGGTCGGCCAGTTCAGATTGAACCGCGTGCGCCATGCGCGCTGACGTGGTGATCAGGATCGCGCTGGCCATTGGGTCGTGCTCGGCCTGGGCAATCATGTCCGCTGCGGTAATCCGCACGTCGGCGGAATCATCAGCGACGATCAACGTTTCCGTCGGGCCGGGCAGTTGATCGATTGCCACAACCCCATAAACCTTCTTCTTCGCCAGCACCACGAAGATGTTTCCCGGCCCGCAGATCTTGTCGACATGGGGGACGCTCTCTGTGCCATACGCCATGGCGGCGATGGCCTGCGCCCCACCGATCTGAAAGAGACGGTCCACTCCGGATACCCAGGCCGCGGCCATGATCAGTGGCGATACCGTGCCCTGATGCGGTGGTGAGCAGACGATAATCTCGCCCACGCCGGCCACCCTGGCGGGCACGGCGGTCATCAGCAATGAGGAGGGATAAACCGCCGATCCGCCCGGTGCGTAGACCCCAATGCGCTCGAGCGGACGCACGATCTGGCCGAGCGCTCCCTCGTCACTGAAATCGATCCACGAGGTTCGTTTCTGCTTCTCGTGAAACGTGGCAATTTGCTTCGCTGAGAGTTCGAGTGCCCGTTGCAAATCTGGGGAAAGACCGTCGAATGCCGCTTCCCAGGCGGATTTGGGGATTTCGAGGTCGTCCAGTGACGAATTGTCGATTTGAAACGTCAAATCGCGAACGGCTCGGTCCCCTTCGGTGCGAACCCGCTCGAGAATCAGATCGACCACTTCCGATGCCGAGAGTTCAGCCCCGAAGATGCGCCGGATTCCCCGCCGGGCGCTCTCCGAAAGCTCCGTCTGTTCGAACCCGTGACGGCGAGTCAGTGCGCTCAGCGCCTCGTTATGGTCGCTAATAACGCGAATGGTCAGACCATCAGGCACGAAGCGTTCCTTCCACACGTTGTTTGAGCGTCTTCTCGATGCGCTTGCGTACTTTGACGAGATCGTCGTCGGTCAATGTGCGGTCTGGTGCGACGAACGTCACGCGATAGGCCAGGCTCTTCTTTCCGTCGCCGATCTGCTCGCCCCGGTAGATATCGAAAAGAGTGACCTCTTTCGCCAGCGGTCTCGCGGCGTCCAGCAGCACCTCTCCGACCTCGCCAGCTGAGCGGTGCTCGTCGACGACGATCGCGAAGTCTTGCCGGGCGGGCAGATAACGCTGCACGGCGACATCACGCCGTCCTTCTGGCAGCACGCCGAAGAGCGCGTCGAGATCGAGCTCGGCCACACAAACACGCGCATCGTCGATCCCGAATGCCGAAGCGACGTCAGGAATCAGTTCTCCCAGCACACCGAGTGTCACCCCTCCGCTGGTGACCGAGGCAGTTCTTCCCGGGTGCAACGCCGGATCGGTTGCAGGCCCGAACGTGATGTCCACGACTCCTGTGCTTTCCAGCACATGTTCGACGAGTCCCTTGATGTCGAAGAAATCGAGGCTTCCGGAACCGCCGTAGATCGACAGTTCCTCGCGATTACCTGCCATGACGATCCCCATCGCCTCGATTTCCCGAGGCAGGGTATGAGGTCCGCTGGACACGTAGAGTCGAGCGCATTCGAAGAGCCGCACCGAAGAGGTGTGCTTGAGATTCGCTGCCAGAGGCTCCAGTAACGAGGGGATCAGTGAAACTCTCAGCAGGTTCCGGCCCGACTGCATCGGATTGATCATGCGGAGGAGAGTCTCCGATGGCGCGTCGACGACCAGTCCTGCTGATCCTCGTTCAGACGCGTGAAATGCCTCCACAATCTGTTCGGAGGTCGTGACGTAGGTGACCGCTTCAGAGGCTCCCCCCGCAGCGGCGGCGTCGCGCACCTGTTTTCTCAGCCGATAGACGGGATCACGCTGCACTGCCGAGGTCTGACCCCAGGGAAGGGTGCTCGGCAACTGGTCGTAGCCGATGATTCGCGCAACTTCCTCCACGATGTCGTCTGGAATATCGATGTCGCGACGGAACGTCGGAATTTCTACAATCAGCAGGGCGGGGTCTCCCTCCTGAACGCTTGCGCGCATTCCCAGCCGGTCGAGAACCCCGATGATGTCTTCCGTCGGAATCTCGATGCCCAGCACCTGCTGGAATCGGGAGAGACGCATCGTGATGCGCGTCGGCTCCACCGGCTCCGGGTAAACATCGGCGTAACCCGTGACGGTTGCGCCTGGAGATACCTCCAGAATCATCCGGGTCGCCCGCGCCATGGCATCGGTCACCAGGTTCGGATCGAGGCCTCGCTCGAATCTCGCCGAGGCGTCGGTGCGAAGCTTGAGATCGCGAGAGGTGTGACGCACTGACTTCATATCGAAGTTAGCGCCCTCGAGAAGAACCTCCGTCGTCCCCTCGGTGACCTCTGACTCGACTCCGCCCATCACACCCGCAATCGCGACGGGCCGCGTCGCGTCGGCAATGACGAGTCGATCGGGTGTTAGCGAGCGCTTCTCGTGGTCCAGTGTTTCGATCGACTCTCCGTTACGGGCGGTGCGAACCACAATGCGACCCTCGGTCAGCTTCGCACGGTCGAAGGCATGCAGGGGTTGACCCACCTCCAGCATCACGTAATTGGTCACATCGACGATGTTGTTGATTGGCCGCACACCCGCATGGTGCAGGCGTCTCGCCAGCCATTCCGGCGAAGGACCCACGGTGACGCCCTCGAACACCACCGCAGCGTAACGTGGACAAAGGTCAGTGTCCTCGATGATGACAAGGTCGTCGCCTTGTCGGGGAAAATCGTCCAGATCAGCGCCAATAGGAACGGTCAGGGGCACGTCGTACAGCGCGGCCACCTCTCGCGCAACGCCATGGATCGAGAAATCATGAACGAGATTTGGCGTGATTTCGAACTCGAGAACCGTATCGCCCAAATACTCCTTTAGGGGCACGCCGAGCGGCGCCTGCTCGTCGAGGACCATGATTCCTTCATGTTCATCCGAAAGCCCAAGCTCCTTTTCGGAACAGACCATGCCTTCCGAGAGGACGCCGCGCATCTTCGTAGGTTTGAGGACCCGGCGTACACCAGTATCGCTGTGACCGTCGATCAGATTCGCGCCGGCCAGCGCCAGCGGCACGATCTGGCCGGCGGCAATATTGGGAGCGCCGGTGACCACCGTCAATCGATGTGGCCCGGCTTCCACATTGGCCAGAACCAGCCGGTCTGCATCGGGATGTGGTTCGACGGTGTGCACATAACCAACGTAGACGTGCTCCCAATCGGTGCCAATGTCGTTGATTTTCTCGACTTCGAGACCGGCCATCGTCAGCCGGTGGGCGAGCTCCTCGACGGCCACGTCAGGCTCCACGAAGTCGTTCAGCCACTTCAGCGGCACGTTCATCGGCGGTGATCCTTACGCTGCGAAAGCGGCAAATTCGGACAGGAAGCGAAGATCGTTACTCGCGAATGCCCGGATGTCGGCAACTCCGTGTCGCATCATCAAGAGCCGCTCGACGCCAAGGCCAAACGCGAAACCGGTATAGACCTCGGGATCGATGCCTACACCCTGTAAAACCTTGGGATGGACCATGCCGGCGCCTCCCATCTCCAGCCAGCCGCTCTGTTTGCAGACACGGCAACCTTTGCCATTGCAGATCGAACAGTCGACGGCGAAATCGACCCCCGGCTCGACGAACGGGAAAAAATCGCAGCGGAAACGAATGCGCCGCGTCGGGCCAAACAGCTGTCGCGCCAGTTCCTGCAATACGCCCTTGAGATCCGACATTCTGATCTGTGAGTCGACGCACAATCCTTCGATCTGATGGAACATCCACTCAT
>JBFWRO010000174.1:0-6285 GCA_050248865.1 Thermomicrobiales bacterium
ACCGCACTTGGGTTCGCCATGCTCGCGGACTTTCTGACGGGAATTACCGGACCGCTGACGGCGATGATCCTGCTTTTATTGACTTCGATGTCGATTAACACCGCTGAGATCATTTCCGGTGTGATTTACTGCATTGCGTACCCGGTGGCGATCATGGCGGCAACCCTTTTCTACCTCTACCGGAGAGAAAATCGTCCGGGACTGGCAACGTCGCCGGCGTCGATGATCGCCGGAGCCGATGGTGAAGGCTCGCTGACGGGCGCTTCTGCTCCGGGAGCCGTCTGAGTCAGCGGCGCCTGAGCGGCGGTACATCGAGCCCATTTGCGGAGTTCTCGAGCAGCTGCTCGAAGCGGCGTTCCCGCGTTTCCTCTTTTTTGGCGGTCATTACCCAATGCAGGGCAGCGCGCTGATATGAGGGCGCCCTTCTGGAAAAATACTCCCAGGCTGCGGCATTCGCACGAAAGCGGGCTTCCCGATGGGGGTCGAGGGTCGATGGATCGTTCTCATGCGAGTAGACGCCGGTGCGATCGGGCCGCCGCTGCGCGAATGCTG
Organism: Thermomicrobiales bacterium; assembly: GCA_050248865.1. Classification (GTDB taxonomy): domain Bacteria; phylum Chloroflexota; class Chloroflexia; order Thermomicrobiales; family UBA6265; genus JAHBVL01. Next base: position 553 of record JBFWRO010000174.1, read on the forward strand.
CACGACCAGCCGGGTGCATGAGCCCCCTCGCCTCCAGGGCGGCAACTTTGGCAACGTTGACCTTGCTCCAGATGCTTCCCGGCTTTCGCGGCGTGAATCGTATGGCGTGGCGCTCGTCGTCGATTCGCCGACCGACGCCATCGATCCAGCCGAAACAGAGTGCCTGATCGACTGCTTCGCTCCAGGTCATGCGGGTCGATCGTGTTCCGGCTTTGAAAAAACCGACCACGATCTCCTGACTGGAGGCGTGGTGCGCTTCCAGCCAGCGGCGAAAGTCGCCGGCGTGGTCGAAAAAGACCGGTTCCGGGTGTTTCGCACTCATCAGTGAGCAAACGGCGAGCCCGGTGCCACATGCGCCGGGCTCGCCTCGCAATTCCTACTCTGCGTAGGTGGTCTCAGAGCCGCTCGACGAAATGTCATGTCGGTCCGCTGAAACGGGCGCTGGTGTGCCCGCTCGAATCGATGCATAACAGGACCGGCAATAGACCGGTCGGCTGGTGTCTGGCTCGAAAGGAACCGTCGTATCAGCGCCGCAGCCGGCGCAGGTGATGTGCACCCGCGGGCCCTTCGCGCGCGATTGACGCTCGGGTCTCTGACTGTCTTGCGATCGCTTGCCTTTTCGGGTTTCTTCCGGCTTGTTGCCCGCCAGCGCCGGTTTTGGTCCGGCTGGAGCAATGCTGCTGCCAGAGGAGAGCTTGTTCAGAAATGAGCCCAGCGGATCGGCGCTGCGCTCGCGGGCCGGGTGGGACTGAGTGGGCGCTGATTCATCGAGCGTCATCACCGTGTCCAGCGGTTGCTTGCGGGGACGCTTCTGCTCGTGGCGAACCCGGTCGGGTCGCTGGCGCCCATTGTCGCCGGCGGCGGATGTTCGCTGGTCGACCCGCTCGGTCTGCGGAGCCCGCGTCTGGCGCGCCGGCCGCGTTTCCTGCCGGCGAGGAGCATCGGCCGCCTGCTCTACAGGTGCAGCCGAAGCACCCTGGGTTGTGGCGAAGCTCGTGCTCTGCCATCGCAGGCGTGGAATCTTGAGGCCAAGTCCCTTTTCGAGTTGCTTCCACTTGCCCGCATCTTCATGATTGAGCAGTGTGATGGCGCTCCCCTGCCGGCCCATCCGGCCGGTGCGGCCGATCCGGTGGGTCAGGAGCTGGTGCGACTCGGGAAGCTCGAAATTGATGACTTGCTCGACATGGCTGATGTCCAGACCTCGCGCTGCGACATTGGTCGCGACGAGAATACGGACCTGACCGCTTCGAAACTCGTCCATAACCTGATCGCGGGCATTCTGAGAGAGATTGCCCTGCAGAGCCGCGACTGGGTACCCCGCCTGCTCAAGCTGCCGGGCCAGTTTCTTCACGCCATGCTTGGTGCGCCCAAAAACGATGATCGAGCCGTCGCCCTGCTGGTCGAGCAGATGCCGAAGGACACTCATCTTGTCGGTGGCGCCCAGGTCATAGGCGATGTGGTCGATTGGGGCGGAGTCCTCGGGATTGGGATCGACTTTGTCCGTTTCCGGATTGTGCAGGTGCCGATCGGCGGTCTTCCGCACCCAGTCGGGAACCGTCGCGGAGAACATCGCGGTTTGCCGCGCAGTTGTGGTCCGGTCGAGGATTCGCTCGACGTCCGGGGCGAAGCCGCGGTCGAGCATTTCATCTGCCTCGTCGAGCACGAGGAAGCGGACCTTGTCCAGCCAGAGCGCACCCTGGTTGAGAAAGTCGAGCACACGACCAGGTGTGCCGACGAGCACGTGCACGCCCTGCTTGAGCATCATTCGCTGCGGCCCCTCGGCGCGACCGCCGAACAGGAGACCGACTTTGATGCCGCGACTGCGGCCAAGGTCTTCGAATACGCTGGCGACCTGCACGGCAAGTTCCCGGGTTGGCGTCAATACGAGAACTTGCACAGCTCGCTGGGCCATGTCGATGTTTTCGAGAGCGGGAATGCCAAAGGCCAGCGTCTTGCCAGAGCCTGTGCGGGCCTGACCGATCACATCGCGGCCATCGAGGAGAATGGGAAGCGCCTGGGACTGAATCGGTGTGGGGACGGTAATGCCCATCCCGGTGAGAGCCTTGAGCGTCTGATCGCTCAGGCGAAAATCGGTGAATGAAGCCACTTCGTCACTCACCTGAGGTTCGATTGTTTCGAGAATCAAGGAAAACCTTCTCTGACACAGCGCACAAAGAAATCAGGAAGCGATCGAGCCAGTCAGTACGGCTCGACGACCCCGGCGCTGTGCAAGAAAGGGGAGCATTGGCGTACTGTCGCGCGGAAACTCCGCGCCCTGGAAACTGTCGGCCAGTAAACGGACGAGCAGCTACTGTTGGTGTCGAACCGCCATTGGCGAATCAACGTAACGGCTGAACTCTACTCCAAAGTGGAGGATTCTGTCAATTTCGGGGCGATTCCTCCGCTGATCCCCTGACGATCATCCGGGTCATCAGTGCTGCCGCACGGTCCGTGGACAGACCGCTCCTGCTCAGGGCATTCCAGGCGAACGGATCGGCTGCCATCTGAATCGCTGCGCGCTGCTCGTCATCCGGACTTGGGGAAGGCGAGAGCGAATCGACGATTCGCTGCGCTCTCTGCGCGTAATCCTGAACGACCTCCGACATCTCGGGAACCTGAGGAGCATCTCTGAGGACTGAAAACAGCATCGGCCAGGCATCCTGATAGTAGTCGTAGAGGGCGCCGAGGCCCGTCCTGAGACGCTCGTGAGGATCTGGGATCGACGACCATTCCGCAGGATCGGGCAAGGGATGCTGCAGCTCCCACTGCGAGGAGCACGCCCCGAAGATGGCTCTTTCGTCAGGGAAATGGCGATAGACGGTCAGCCGTTCGACCCCGGCTCTCTCGGCAATCGCGCTGATGGTGGTGCGAGCCGGGCCGACCGTCTCATGCAGCTCGATGGCCGCGTAGACGATGCGCTGGCGGGTCTCTTCCTGTTTCTCGGCGCGCTTTTTCAGTTCATACTTTCTGGTCATGGTCATTTCTCTAAACACTCTTGTTCACTGATATTGACAGCGACCGAATCGTCCGGTATAGTCTCTTTATCAGTATACAGCTCTGTGTACTGAAATTGGTAAGTGGTTTGCGCAGAAAGGGAAAACGACGATGTTGACCGCGAGTTTGAATAATCTGAGTTTGATGGAACTGCAATCGCCGGAGGATGAGACGCTGGATATTCGGGTGGACTTCCCGATCTTCGCCGCGAAGGGCTCAGCCGATTCGGCAACGGTCTATTTCGAACTCGAGCCAGGTAAGCGCCTGGGCCGGCATACGGATAGTCAGGAAGAGATCCTCTATATCATCGACGGCAAGGGCGATCTGGAAGTTGCTGGCGAGTGGGGTCGTGTCAGCGGAGGCGATCTCGCGGTCGTGCCCGGGCAGCAGCCGCATCAAATCCGCAATACCGGAGGTTCGACGCTCAAGGTGCTCGGGTTCTTCGCCGGCGCCTCTGTGGTGAGCATCTTCGAAACGAGCCCAATTCCGGGAACGGACAAGACCGTCTTCGTCACGGGTCCGAGCGGCCAGGAAATTCTGAATGCTTCGGTGCTCATGCCCGCCCAGTAGCTGACACAGGAAGATCGTCAGAACCCCCCGCGGGGCTGAGAGACCTCAGCCTCGCGGGTTCTCTTTGCCCGCCGGACGGGTTCTGCCGCCGTGTTGTGACCGTCGGGTTGTGCCGTTCCGCTACCATGTCCGCCAGCACAATCGATCGTCTGGAGGCTCAGCAGTGTCATTGCCGGAACAGCTCCCATCGAACCCGCCGAACCTGGTCCTCACGGGCCGCTTCGAACCCGGTGAGGACCAGATCTACCGGCATGTCCCGTTCGACATTCCAGCCGGGTTATCGCAGCTGCATTTCTCGATCAGCTACAACGATCGAATCGGTTCGAGCGTGTTTCTTTCCGGGGGCAATACTCTGGATACCGGGGTGTTCGACGAGCGGGGCATCCAATCCGGCAGCCCGGGCTTTCGCGGGTGGAGCGGCAGCAACAAGACGTCGATCACGATTGGAGAAACATGGGCGACTCCGCCCTATCGACCAGGGCCGCTCGGGGCAGGGAGATGGCACCTCTTGCTTGGGCCTTACAAGATCGGACCCAACGGTCTCGATTATGAAGCGCGCTTCTGGTTCGATCCGTCGTTGCAACCTCACATCCCCGACCTGGAACCAATCCCCGCACCTTCCGTGCGCAGGCTGCCGGAACTGATCGAACCCGGTTGGGTGCGCGGCGATGTGCACACCCACAGCGTGGCATCGGATGGGGATTCCACCTTGCCGGAGCTTCTCCAGGCGGCCAAAGATGCCGGACTCGATTTTCTCGGCAGCACCGACCATAATGCCGCGATTCTGCCATCTGGCAACGACGACCCCGACCTGCCCGTGCTCATACCCGGCATCGAAGTGACCACGTACAAAGGGCATTGGAACGTGTGGGGAGCCGATCGATGGTTCGACTTCCGATTGCCGGATGGGGAATCGGTCCGCCGGGAAATAAAGGCGGCGATCGACGCCGGCGGATTCGTCAGCATGAACCATCCAAAACCATTTGGCCCCCTCTGGGAGTACGGTTTCGGTCTCGGTTACCAGGCGATCGAGGTCTGGAACGGTTTCTGGCCCGCACTGAATGCGACGAGTCTTGGCGTGTGGGATCTCCATCTGGCGACGGGTCAGCGGGTCGTGGCGATGGGCGGCAGCGATACCCATTTTCTGCGCGGCGAGGAAACGGGCAAGTTCGCCAAAGCCGAGCTCGGGCAACCCTCGATGTGGGTCAAGCCAGAAGATCCGCGCAGCGCCGTCTCGATTCTCGCGGAGCTTCGCGCCGGGAGAAGTTTCATCACCGCCGGTCCGGAAGGTCCACAGATCCTGATCGATGTTCCAGAACGCAACGTTCTCCGCGTGCGGACCGCATCGGCAACAGGTCTGGCGTTGCAGATCATCTCATCGGGAAAGGTTATCGCCGCCACGGCCGTCGACTCGGACCGCTGGACATGGGAACTCACCATTCCGGCCGGACTGCCCCATCTGCGCGCGCAACTCACGGACGCACAGGGCAACGTCGAAGCGCTCAGCAATGCGCTGTGGTTCGCAGGACAGAACGTGGAATCCGAAGTGTGAACACTCAGCTCAACGCAGGTTTCGGTACAGGTCAGTCCCTGTGAGCTTCAGCCTTCGGTCGTGAGGATGCGCGAAGCGTCGCCGGACCCTGTTCTCGACTGACGCATACGAGGCTTGCCGCTTCGCCGCCGTGCCCTGCTAACCCCTCGCCCATGACGTGGCTGCCCGAACCAGTTGCATGTCCGCTTCGATCATCCCGGCCTGTTCACAACTGACGGGTATCAGAGCCGCCTCCCGCCGAATAAGCTCGGCCATCTCTTCCGCAACGACGTCCGCAACCCGGCCAAGCTGGAGCGCCAGGTGTCTGCTGACCAGCACGTCACTTGCCCCATAGTGACGGATTTGCGTAAAACCCTCTCGCACCATCGAATCCACCGTCGGCGAGGATGGCAGAAGGACCATGCCGCCTTCTGCACCAACTTCCACTTTCGGAACGTTCTTCACCTGGGAGAACGCCACCATGATCTCCGACAGACGGTCGATGGCGTTGATCGCGGTGGTCGGATCGTTGATCCCCGGCGAGAGCGCCTTGATGGCGATGTCAGCGATGCGTTTCACGCCAAATTCGATATCGTTGCCGGACATTCGCTCAGCGTGAAGCTGGCATGCACCCCGTA
>JBFWRO010000175.1:0-6303 GCA_050248865.1 Thermomicrobiales bacterium
CAATTGAACCGCGGCCATCGCGAGAACCTCGTCGATAGTCCGCTCGGAGTCGGTCGCCGGAGTGACGAAAGGGGCAAGCGCGACCTCCCGTTCGCCTCGAAGGTGCAGTGGAGCCCGACTCGTGGCGAGAATGGTGAGCTCAGGCGCGCGACCAGACAGGTCCGCAATGAACTCCGCAAAGTCTGGAATCTGCTCGAGGTTGTCCAGCACAAGCAGTGCCCGCAGATCGGAAAGGGCTTGAACGATGGCTTGCTCTGGTGGCATTCCCGGCAGGGAGACTCCGAGCACATGAGCCAGCGTTTCTGCTGCGCGCTCGGTGTCCGACGCCGGAGCGAGCGGTACCCAGGCAACGCGGCCGCCGAGTTGAGGAGACGCACGCCGGGCCACTTCGTGCGCCAGTCGCGATTTCCCGACTCCGCCCGGACCGGTGATGGTAATGAGCCAGGAGTCCTCACGCTGGACGAGCTCCAAAAGCGTGGCGATCTCGGATTCACGGCCAAAGATCGGCGTTCTCCACTCAGGAAGGCCAAAGACCGGCTGTTTTTGCACGTGAGGCGTGAGTCTGATTGTGTCCATCGGTACCTTAGAAAGCGATCGACTTTTCCTGAACTCGGGGGAATGGTAACGCCAGAGCTGGAGACTGAAATCGCAACCGTATACTTCTGCCCAGATATTCGACGAGCCCCAGGTTGAGCGCCTAATGATCGAAGTCTCTGAACTGAGCAAGCATTACGGACCGGTCCACGCCGTTGATGGCATTTCCTTTTCGGTGGCGCCCGGCGAAGTGTTCGGCTTGCTTGGTCACAATGGCGCGGGCAAGACGACCACGCTTCGCATGCTGACGGGCCGAACCTTGCCGACGAATGGCTCGGCGCGTATCGGTGGTTTCGACGTCGCGAGTCAGCTTTCTCAGGTGAAACCGCTGATAAACATCGTCTTCGAGGATCAGAATCTTTACGATCGGCTTACAGGTTATGACAATCTTAAGCTCTTTGCCGATTTGTACGGCGTAAACCGGTCGCGGGTGGATGAACTTCTCGCCAGGGTTGGACTGACAGCCGCCTCCAGGCGAAAGGTCAAGACCTTTTCCTCCGGTATGAAGCAGCGGTTGCTCATCGCCCGCGCGCTGATCAATGCACCACGGGTTCTCATGCTCGATGAACCGACCAAGGGCCTCGATCCAGCATCCGCGCGTGAGATGCGCGATGTCGTACGCGAGCTGGCGGCGGCAAATGTCAGCGTACTGCTGTGCACGCACTACATGGAAGAAGCGGATGAGCTGTGCGACCGGGTGGCTTTCATGAGTCAGGGACGTATTGTCGCCCTCGACACACCTCGCGAGCTCAAACTTCGATATGGCAATCAGACGGCAACGATCCTGCTTCGTGATCGATCGGAAGTCACGATCGATCTCAACGATCGCGAAGATGGAGAGCGATTCGCGCAATGGTCGCGGGATGGCGAGATTTTGACCATCCACTCGCATGAGGGAACCCTGGAAGACGTCTTTATCTCAGTTGCCGGGCGCCCGCTATGACTTCAAGGGGTTCTCTCAATCGCATTGTTGCCATTTTGCTCAAGGATCTCCGCGACGCAGTCCGCGACGCGCGCGTGCTCTTCGCGGTACTGACGCCGCTCGCCATTGGCATCTTTTACAACTTCGCCTTCGAGGATGATGAACCCGCTCCGCAGGCAGTCGTCGCGGTGAGTGAAGGTACGGGTGGGGAATTCACCCAAACGCTGCTCGCGATCGTCGGCCTGGTCGTCGAGGTCGAGGTAAAGGAACTCCCGGACGATCAGATTCGGCAGGAAGTGGCTGCTGACAATGTCGATCTGGGGCTGATATTACCGCCCGATTTCGATAATGCGGTGACGAACGGACTCGATCCACCCCTGACGGCGGTTGTGCCCGAGGATCCCAGCTTCGGCGGCGACTATGTTCTTGCGGCAGTCGATCCCGCGTTGCGACAGATGAGCGGCCAGACACCTCCGGCCCAAATCACCGTCGAGCGCGTAGAGGAGAACGCGGAGAGTTTATCGATTTTCGACAGGATCGGCGCGCGAACGTATCTCGTGCTCATCTCATTGATCATGATGATCGTGATGACCTCTTTGATTGCCATCCCGATTGTGCTGGCCGAGGAAACAGAAAAGAAGACAATCGAGGCGCTGGCGTTGGTCGCCTCCTATCCCGAAATAGTCCTGGCAAAGGCTTTGCTGGGTATGCTTTATGTCGCCTGCGCTACCGGTCTCTTGCTGATCATCACCCGGCTCTATCCCAAAAACTGGTTGATGTTCATCGTGACGACGGTCGCGCTCGGATTGACGACGATCGGGTTCGGACTTCTTCTGGCTGGTGTCGTCAAGAGCGCCAGTCAGCTCAATACATGGTCGGGACTTGTCATTTTGCCGATTCTGGCGCCGGTGTTTCTCATCGATACCGGCCTGCCCGACCGAATCCAGCAGGTGGCCAGCCTCTTTCCAACCGGGGCAGCGATGAAGCTCTTCATCGATAGTGCCACCGATTTGCCGGTCTTCGATGAGGGCGTGATTTCGCTTCTGGTCGTTGCCGTCTGGGGGATTGGCGCGTATGCCTTGCTCGTTTGGCAGCTCTCGCGGCGGAGAGCCTGAAATCCGGTGAACATTATGTCACGACGGATTTGGAGACTCGAGGCCATTCCAGGACATGTCCTGATCGAGCGGAAATATCGGGCGGCGCAGATGCTCGAAGTCCAGAGATGACAGATCGATAGTACAGATCCCGGGTGTCTCGACGAGGATTCCTCTGGCCATGATTGGCTCGAATCCTCCACGCCAGCGAACCGAGGCTTTGACCACGATAATGCGCTGGTTCGCCGGCTCGATTCCGACTGACCGGAGCTGTTGCAGATCGCCAGGCATCGACTTCACGGTGGTCAGGACAATCGTTACTCCTCCCGTCCGCACGACCGCCGTTTGTCCCATGTCGGCCACCACTCCGGCGTTTTCCGGACCTTCATGAATCCACCGGCCATTCGTAATTCGCTGAACCGTGGCCGTGACCGGGACCGGTTCACCGTGAAACCGGTCGACCTTGCCCCCAACGGCGAGCGCCACACCACTGCCCTCTCCGGCGGCGACTGCCTGCTCAACCGACTCCTGATCGGCGATGACGATCACCGCATCCTGGGCCCGCTGCTCGATCAGTTCCGCCAGAATCACCGTTCCATCGCCCGGCGTGCCACCTCCGACATTGTCGGCAACGTCGACGAGGATAACGGGCCATTCCTTCGATCCAATTGCGTCGGCGACGGCCTCCTTGGCGGGCACATTCAATGCGATGAGCTCCGATCGGCGATCCCAGATCATCTGGGAGAGTTCCGTCGCCAGCATTCCGGCAGCCGCTCGATTTCCATCAGTTGTGACCAGGAGGCTGACTCCAGCATTCGGCACGTCGGCGTAGGCGAAGCCACCTGCCACGGTCACCGACAAGGCTTCACCGGCGTCCTCCATCTGGTGAGCGCGTTCCAGGAGCGAGCGAAATGGCTCGATCGCGGTCTGCTGAACCTGTGGAACGGGAATGAGGGGTGGTTTCGCGAGCGCCATGACCGGGGAAATCTCACCGGTCACAGTTCGCTCGAGCAGCAGGACGGCTTCCCGGGCGCGTTCGGCGATATCGACATGGGGGTACGTGTCGTAGGTTGTCACGATGGTCGCCAGGTCGACCATCCCCTGTCCAATATTTGCGTGAAAGTCGAGTGTAACCGCGATAGGCAGATCGGGTCCTGTTATCGCCCGCACCTGCTCGAGAATGTGCTCCTCAGCGTCGGGATAGCCTCCAGCGACCATCGCTCCATGGAGCGTTAGCACGATACCGTCGGCAGGCATGTGCGTCGATACGTCGGCGACAAGTTGATCGACCAGGGCGTCGAATGTCGCGGCAGGGACCATGCCGGCCGGCGTGGCTTGCGCAAAGAATGCCAGTGCGTGCTCGATGCCCCGTTCAACACAGGCGTCGATGGCCCCTCCCATGGAATGATTCGTACCGGCAAAACGAATGAGCTCGTCTCCCCGCACGATATCGAAGCGATCGATCGAGGTGATCTCGCTCGAAAAGGTATGTGTCTCGTGCATGATGCCCGCGATGATGAAGCGCATCGAAAATCTCCTGCTGCGCGGGGCGGAAACCGATCTCGAGCCGCCAGCGACCAGCGACGCCACGCCGTCTTTCGCGTCATCCTATCCGACCAGTCCACTTACTGTTTTCCGGCTCATTCCCGTGCAGAAGTCAGATCGGGCGGGCTGTTGCCTCACTCTCGCGGACAGTGTTCGACATTGAACTCAGCTGCCCGGGCGTGGTAGGTTGACCCTGGGAGGCAGCGTAACTGCTTCCAGTTTTCCGCTGTTTCTCCCTGTATCAAGCGATTTTCAGCGGGCCGCCGTTCGACTGGCGGCACACTCCGGGTGTGCTGAGATATCCGCGTTTCGACGAAATTCACCTCAGGGCTTGGAGTTCTGTATGTATCTGATCATCCGCTACCATGAACCGCTCTCCGGCCAGGAAGGATCGCGGTTTCCTTCCGAGAGCGACTGGTTGCCGACCTGGCGCATCGACGGTCCCGATGAGCACCGGGAGCAACAACGCAGCAGCGTGACATTGACCGGTGAGACCCGGTTGCCGATCGTCACACCGGGAACGGTGCTCGAACCTGGTGAGATCTACCTCGATCTGAGAAACCCGGCTCTCGGCCCATTTCGATCGCTCGAGGGCCAAACCGCTGGCACTGGTAACGCCTATGTGGCCAGGGGCGAACTTTCCGCAGACTTCTGGGACCAGCTTGTTCGAATTTGCTCCCGTGCCGGCGAGCTGGTTATCGATGCTTCCCGGGCCGGGACCTCGTTCGAGGTCGTGCTCGCGCTGGAACCCGCCGGGCCGGTAGCCGGTGAGCAACACGGCGCAGGTGCGTCCTGACAGGTCGCGTGCGCCGCGCTCCGTCCCACAAGAGGTCCTTGGCGCTCCGTTAGCCCGGCAGCGTATGATCGGCGCGTCCGTGTTCAAGCCGGGTCGGCGCTCTTCGACCGTGCACGGCCAGGCGTTCGACGAAACCCCTTCGCAGGCGGATAGATCTCGAGCAATGGTTTCCTCGTTCAATCTGGAGCCAAGTGAGCCCAACTCCCGCTCGAAGCGCTATCGCCGTCAGCGACCTTGGGTCAGATTCCGCACCGTTTCCCGCGAGTTCATCGATTCGTTTCTGCGTATTGATGCGCAGGGGCTTTCGAAGCAGATCTCCTACAGCGTCGTTCTGGCGCTCGTTCCAGCGGTGTTCGTCATCGTGGCCATGGGCACGCTGATCGAGAATCTGACGAACTGGCCGGTGACTGAGGAATTGCAGCAGTTCGTTGTCGAACGCGTGCCTGAGGCCGCCCAGCCGATTCTGCTGAATGCCATCGACCAGGCGATCGTCAACACCAGCGTCGCTACGGCGTCGATCAGCGGTGTAGTCGCGCTGGTCATCGCGATCTGGGCCGGTATGGGAGCCGTGGGCACACTCGTCGAAGCAATCAACCGGGCCTACGGCGTTCGCAACACGCGGCCGTTTCAGAACAAACGCTTCTTCTATCTGGTTGTGACGTTGGCCCTTGTCGGTATGGTCATCACCACGGTCATGGCCGTGTTCTTTGGTGACAGGACCATTGACCGCGTCACCAAAAGCCTTGGCGACTCGGGATTTCTTCGGGCGTCCAATAGCATTTTTCAGGTGGGAATGATCTTCTTCACCACCTTCCTCGTCCTGCTCGCACTCTACAAATTCTCCCCTTCGGTCGATCAGCATCTGCGCTGGTCGATTCCGGGAGCATTGCTGAGCACGGTCGCCTGGTTCGCGCTGCTTTCGATTTCGGGGTTTGTCGCCCGTCGAATCAATTTCGACACCGTCTTCGGCGCCGCAAGCGGTTTCGTGTTGTTGCTTTACGTTCTCAACCTGGCAGCCCTGATCCTGATCATCGGCGCGGTCGTCAATGGTGTCCTGGGCGAACGATACGATCCCCGGCGGAAGGCAGATCTTCGCGCGCATCCCAAAAAGCGACGTTATGTCGAATCTGGGCAGGAAGTTCTTCCCGATACGTTCAGGTTGCCCGTCTCGAAATCGACATTCAATCGTTTTCGCCGGTAGCGAAGTGTCGAAACGTCCATGGAATCGACATCGTTCCGGTGGTAGTGTGAAGTCGTAATTCTCAGATATGGGAAAGGATTCGATCCATGTTGACCCGCCGATCAGTACTTCAGTTGTCGCTGCTCCCCTCCTTTGCGCTTCTCGACGTCGC
>JBFWRO010000176.1:0-6289 GCA_050248865.1 Thermomicrobiales bacterium
AATATCTCACCGGCGGTGAGATGCTCTTTGGCCTCGACGACCTCATTGAGGATCATCTGGCGCTGGGCCGTCTGCCGGAACCCTTTTGTACGGGATGGTGTCAGGTGCTCACTCACGCTTTATGCTCTGTCCTTACCAAGACCCTATTTGAGAATGAGTCTCGTTGTCAGTAGATATTCTAGCAGATTGGTCGGAATTGGCCAACGGAGGAAAACCCCAGCACGGCAACAACGAGTGCGGCAAGAGACGTCATACGGTCCACGCAGAGCACCAGGATCCAGCGGCGGGGCTGGATGCAGACGGCTGGGCCACACCCCAGTTCGCGCCAATCGATCATTTCTGCCATTCACTTGTTCGCTGACGCTGACGCCGGATATCCGCTATGATCTGCCATCGTTGCGAGTGACAGTTGAGCACATCTGAACGCAAACATTCAGGGGAATGACAGTGGATCTACTTTCGAATCCAGATGTCTGGGTGGCACTTCTGACACTGACGGCGCTCGAGATCGTTCTCGGCATCGACAACGTCATTTTCATCTCGATCCTTTCGGACAGGCTGCCTCCCGATCAACGCCGTCGGGCCCGGCTCCTCGGTCTCTCGCTGGCGATGTTCATGCGCGTCGCGTTGCTGCTGGCGATCAACTGGATCGCAAACCTGACCGACCCGCTCTTCTCGATACTCGACAAGGACTTTTCCGGCCGCGATCTGATCATGCTGGCCGGGGGTCTCTTCCTCATCTACAAAGCGACGACCGAAATCCACGATAAATTGGAGGGGACGTCTGAGCACGCGACGGCAACAGGCAAATTTGCCAGCTTCAGCGGTGTGATCTTTCAAATCCTTTTGCTCGACATCGTCTTTTCTCTCGACTCTGTCATCACTGCGGTCGGAATGGCTGAAGATATCGAAGTGATGATCGCCGCGGTGGTCATCGCCGTGGGCGTCATGCTTTTTGCATCCGGCCCTCTGAGCGCGTTCGTCAGTCAGCATCCCACGGTGAAGATGCTCGCCCTGAGCTTCCTCCTGCTGATTGGGATGACGCTCGTAGCTGAAGGCTGGGGTCTGCACATTCCGAAGGCCTACATCTATTCGGCCATGGCCTTTGCCGTGCTGGTCGAGGTTCTCAATTTGCGAATGAAGAGCGGTGCGAAACCCGTTCAGCTAAACGAGCCGCGCATTGCTTCGGCAGAGGCCGCCCTCGACAGGCATCAGATACCACCGACCTGACGTAAACCGCCGCGCGTCCATCGTTCATGCGGACGGCGCAGGCGACTGCCGCCTGTTCGCAAATCGTGCTGTTCCGGTATCCTGCCGAAGCGGTCTCGAGTCATGAGACCGGTTCGATCGCAAATACAGGAGCAACGGAACATGGCACGTGCGGCGCTCACCCGAATCCTGCCCGAAGCGGGAATGCATCTGCTTCGCCAGGCTGAATCTGATGAGCAGCTCGACCTGACGGTGTGGTCTGACGAACTGCCACCAGATGAGGAAGAACTGGCTGCGCTGCTTCATGGCTGCCACGGCGTCATTACGCTGGTCACTGACCCTGTCGGCGCCGAGCTTCTCGATGCCGAGCCGCAATTGCGAGTGCTGTCCAACTACGCCGTCGGCTATGACAACATCGATGTTCCAGCAGCGACTGCCAGAGGCGTGGCGGTCTGCAATACGCCAGGCGTGCTCACCGAGACCACGGCAGACCTAACCTGGGCGTTGCTGATGGCTTCGGCCCGCCGTGTCGTCGAAGCCGCCGACTATGTGCGTGCCGGGAAATGGAAAACCTGGGGGCCGACCCTTTTTGTCGGCGCCGACATTCACCATGCAACGATCGGCATCGTCGGGCTGGGCCGGATTGGCAAAGAAGTCGCCAAGCGGGCCCGAGGCTTCGATATGCGGATTCTGGCATACGAGCCGATCCCAGACGAAGCGGCGGCTGCCGAACTCGGAGTGGAGCTGGTCGATCTTCCGACACTGCTCGCGGAAGCGGATTTCGTGTCATTGCACTGCGCCCTGACCGATGAAACACGCCACCTGATCGATGCGGACGCCTTCGGGAAAATGAAAAGCAGCGCCATCCTGATCAATGCGGCTCGCGGCCCGGTTGTCGATACGGCAGCGCTGGTCGAGGCGCTGACGAGTGGAGCGATCGCCGCCGCCGCCCTGGACGTCACTGATCCCGAACCCATTCCTGCCGACCATCCACTCGTGTCCATGGAGAACGTGGTCATCGTTCCGCACATTGCCTCGGCCTCGGTGGCTACACGCGGAAAAATGGCGGAGATGGCGGTCAACAACCTCCTTGCCGTCCTCCGAGGTGAGCGACCTGAGCACATCGTGAACCCGGAAGTGCTCTCCTGATCGCTAAAGGGTAAGAACGGCAATGGGCCGCCGATGTGGATCGGCGGCCCATTCAGTTTCAGCAGGTCGTCAGGAGAACCTAGAGCTCTTTCTTGACATCCTGCGCGGCTTTGTCCGCCTCAGATTCGGCCTTGCCGGCGGCGCCCTTTACTTCGCCCACGACTTTGTCCGCGGCGCCTTTAGCTTCGTCAGCGGCCTTCTCTGCCGACCTTTTTGCCTCGTTGGCAGCCTTCTCGGCCGACGACTTGGCATCCGCGGCCGCCTTCTCGGCTCCCGACTTGGCCTGTGCGGCACCCGATTTCACCGAGGATTCGGCCTTCGAGGCCGTGCCGGTGATCTTCGCCTTAAGATCGTTAATGAAGTCACCCAATCCCATCGAAATCTCCTTTTCCTCCTGCGGCAACTCAGACACTTTCCAGCCGATCGGCGCCATTGATCCACGTCTCAGCCAGTCGTTGCCTTCCCATAATAGCGCATGTACCGGATAACGGCTGAACCTCGTTACCGATTCCGGAGACGCGGCGCGCTTCGATTGATGCAGGTCGGTATACTTGCTGCATCATCGCATTGGCGGATGCGGTCGACAGGCCGAGCAGAAGTTCTGGAGGAAAAGAGTTCGATGTTCCGATGCACTGTCTGCGCCTGGATTCACGATGGCGTGGTGCCACCGGCCGAGTGTCCGTCCTGTGGTTCTCCGCCTGATCGATTTCGCCCGATGGACAAGACCGAGGTGGGGATCGCCACCGGCGAGCTTGCCAGCCATGGCATCGTTGGCCAGGGTTTTGATATCGATGTCGAGGACACTCGCCGCATCCGGCTCCTGTCCTTTGTCGATGCTTCCTTCTTTTCCGGCTACACACAGCGCACCGGTAAGCGGTATCAGCTTTTCTCCGGCGACGCCCAGTGGTTCTCCGACAATATCCCGTGTATGACGGCGTGCCCTTCGCATACCGACATCTCACGGTATATCGCGCTGATTGCCGATGGACGGTATGCCGACAGTTTCGAGTTGAACCGCGAGCACAATGTCTTTCCCGGCTGTCTCGGCCGGATGTGCGCTCGTCCTTGTGAGGACGCCTGCCGGCGCAAGGAAATCGATGCGCCCATCGGCATCTGCTACCTGAAGCGCGTCGCCTCAGATTACCGGGGCGAAACTCGCCGCGAGGTGCCTCCTCCGTGGAATGGCCTGACCGCAGGCATTATTGGCGCCGGCGTCAATGGTCTGACTGCGGCTCGCGACCTTGCTCGCAAGGGCTACAAAGTGACAATTTACGAACGTTACCCGGTACCCGGTGGGGTGATGTGGGCAGGCGTTCCCGAATGGCGCCTTCCTCGCGATGTGATTGCGGAGGAAGTCGAGCTGATCACGGACCTCGGCATCGAAATTCGTTACAACACCGAGATTGGCAAAGACGTTGCCTTTCGGGATCTGGTCGACGCCTACGACGTTGTGGTCATCTCGGCCGGCTGCCAGATCGCCCAATCGATGGGCATTCCGGGTGAGGATCTGAACGGGGTGGTGACGGGCATCGGGTTCCTCGAGGATGTCAATCTCGGAAAGAAGGACGTGTGGGTCGGCAAGCGAGTGGTCACCGTTGGTGGTGGTTTCACCTCGATGGACTGCGTGCGAACCGTGCTGCGGATGGGCTCCGAAGTGTCGATCATGACCTACCGGCGCTCGGTGCACGAGATTCCCGTCGAGGAACTCGAAATCGAGGAAGCTGAGATCGAAGGCGTCGAAATCATGTACATGGTTTCGCCCACGCAGATCATCGGCGATTCCGAAGGGAATGTGATTGGCATCGAACTGATCCGAAACGAGCTTGGTGCGCCGGATGCGAGAGGCCGGCGGCGGCCTGAGCCGGTACCCGGTTCGGAATTCATCATCGAATGCGACATGGTGATCAGCGCCATTGGCCAGCGGCAAGACAGCTCGTTCCTGGGCGACATGTTGCCGGAGCGCGACCGTCGCGGAGTGCCGATTCTCGACGAAAACCTCCGCACCGAGCTCCCCAATGTCTGGGCATCGGGCGATTACGTGATCAACCCGACGAATTTCATTTCCTCCATTGGGGAAGGAAAGCGCGTTGCGAAACTGATCGACACGCAGATGCGTGATACCCAGGTAAAGGTCAAGGACATGGAAATAACCCGTGTCCCGACCGAATACATCTCGACGCCGAACTCGCTCCTCTCGGAGGGTATCGCCGAGTGGTCTCTCAGCGCAATGAGCCGCCGTCTCGTCTGGGGTGACGACTATTCCGCAACTGGCCGGCAAATCATTCCCTCGCTGCCAGTGGAGGCCAGAGGCATTGGCTCACTGGACACGACGATGGAAGTCGAGGTCGGCTACTCGAAGCCCATCGGTTTCGAAGAGGCCAAGCGCTGCCTGCAATGCCAGCTGAATATCTTCATCGACGGCCACCGCTGCATTCTCTGCAACGGTTGTGTCGACGCCTGCCCGCACCTGTGTATCGAAATGATCTCGCCGGAGCGCATCTACTCGATCGACAACGACGTCGAGCTGGCGCAAATGGCGCGTGCTGAACTCGGCCCATACGCGGCGGCGATGGTCATCGACGAACGATCGTGCATCCGCTGTGGTATTTGCGTCGACTGGTGCCCAACCGAGTGTCTGACGATGGATCACTTCCGTCTCACACCTGCAGAGACGCGCGAAAGCGTCGATCTGGCGATCGTCGCAGACTAGTAGCGCAGGCCGACCGAGTCCAGTCACTGGCGCTTGCGGGCGAGACTTGCGTGTCACGTTACGGCCCAGTGTGCCAACCGTAAGGGCCGGCGACGATTATTGATCGACGCCGTACGGATCCTGTAGCAGCACCGGGTTCTTCATAATCCACAAGGCAGTCCTGCAGGCCACGAGCGTGCACACATCCGCTTATAGCGTGCCGGGCGCTGCAACGAACCGGAGAGCACCGCGCCGCTCTTCCCGAAACTCCTCACGCGCCCGACATTCCACGTGCTCAGCCGCCGGCAAGCAAAACGCCGCGACGGGAACCGACGTCACTCATGCCGCCGGTGCCGACTGGTTCGTCAACCGGCATACTGGACCTTCCGTTGGTTGCCTGGGCCCCTTGGCAGGTTGCCCTGAGGGATCGCCTAGACGAGCCATACCCTGGAGGAACCCAGCGCCGTGATGAGGTCGATGGTCAGGATTGGCGCCTTGCCGTCTGCTGCGGCCTCCGACCAGTACGCGCCATCTCGCGTCACGAACCCGTCACCGACGTTCACGGTGGCGAGCGTTGCATTCGGCTGCAGTTTCACGGCGGTCTCTCGGGGAGCGCTAATTTTCACCTCGGCCATGCCGGAATTGATGCGAGCGTGCATATCCCGCTGTAACTCTCCGCAAAAATCGACGAGAAAACTGGCGACACCGCCAGTGAGCGAAAGCTCGGCAACATTGGCATTGGCCAGGTTTCTGAGCTCGATCGACGACGCACCGGCGGAGATCGTCATGGTGGACATATCGACAGCACTCGGCCTGGAGAAATCGAGCACGAACTCCCCTGCTCCCTGTTTGAAATCGAGGGCTGTGAGAGGTATGCCCCCAAAGTCACAGTGATTCTTGTCGCTCGCACCAGATTCGATTGCCAGTGAGAATGGCTGGCCGGTACCCAGGGTGAGATCGAACGACGGAAGACCTTTGCGGAGCTTCACGACTTTCCAATCGGTCGCGAGATGCGTTTCCGAGCCAGACGTCGACAGCTTGTAGCCCGACCCTCCCTCCACCTCGGAGTATGTTCCCTCCACCCAGAACTCCGTGCCACCAGGACGAATCTGCAAGCGGGCCGGCGCCGCTGTGAGTTTCAAGACGGGATTCTCGAGATCCGGATAGGGAATAGCGATCTTCGTCGTCTCATTCGTCGTCATCGAATTTGCTCCTTCCGCGGGTGGGCGGCGTCGGGTTTCC
>JBFWRO010000177.1:0-6289 GCA_050248865.1 Thermomicrobiales bacterium
GCTGCTCGATGCCACGACGGTCGGTGTCACTCCCAATGACGGCAGCGCACCGCTCAGTTTGCGCGCGCCCAACATCATCATCAACACTGGCTCTCGTCCACGACCGATCAAGGACGTTCCGTACGATGGCGTTCGGGTCATCAATTCCGACCATGCCGTGGTGCTGGATCATCTGCCGGCCAGCTTCATCGTCAGGGGCGGTGGCGCCACAGGCGTCGAGTGGGCGTCCGCCTACCACCGATACGGTTCAAAGACCACGTTGGTCGGCAACGTTGTCCCACAGGAAGACCATGAGGTTTCCCACGCACTGGCGAGAGCGTTGCAGCGACAAAAGATGGATGTCATCCAGGGCGCCCGCCCGACCGCCGAAGACATCGATATCGGCAAGAAGAGCGTCACCATGCGCGTCAAAGATGAAAAGGGCAAAGACCGGGTTCTCGAAGCTGAGACGTTGCTGGTCGCCATTGGCCGCCAGGGAAACATCGAGGACATCGGCCTCGAGACGGTGGGCATCACCACAAAAGACGACATTATCCCGGTTGACGACATGCAGCGCACGAACATTCCCAATATTTACGCAATCGGTGATGTGAACGGCAAGCAAATGCTGGCGCATACGGCCATGCATCATGGCATCATCGCCGTCGAGCATCTGATGGGGCTGAACCCATTCCCACTCGATGAGGAAATGAATTCGCCAAGCTGCACCTATTGCGAACCCGAAATCGGCAGCATCGGATTGACGGAGAATAAGGCCACCGAACGCGGATTCAACGTCAGGATCGGCAAGTTTCCGATGAAACCGAACGCCAAAGCCACGATCGTCGGGCATACTGACGGATTCACCAAAATCGTCGCCGACGCGGACACAAAGGATTTGTTGGGCCTCCACATCATCGGACCCAATGCCACCGAGATGATTGCGGCTGGGGCCGTAGCCCGGCTGATGGACGGAACCCCGGAGGAACTGGCCATCACCGTGCATCCTCACCCGACGATTTCAGAAGTCATCGGCGAGGCCGCCCACGACTGGCTCGGCCATGCGATTCATATCTAGCGCTGGATTCGATTCGGCCCGCGAGGGGCCGAGTCGCTATCTGCGGGGTCATGCAAGGAGAAGCTGAGCGCTAGGAGTCCTAAACGCAGGGTATCCTGGCGCCTCTGCTGATTCTGGTACGCTACCGGCCAGATTGTTGGCCGCAAAGTCCCTGGTGGAAGACACGAAAGTACAGAAGAGGATCGAGCAGCAATGAAGTTACTGACGTTCAAGAGCGGTGATGGCATCAAACTGGGAGTGCGAACTGACAGCGGTGTGGTCGATGTCGCGGCCGCGGGTGAGCACGCCGGCGTGGCTGTGCCACGCACATTGGCAGAGGTTATCTCCGGCGGCGAGGCGGTACTGGATTCGCTGACCGCGCTGGTCGACAGCCTCCCTTCCTCCTCTGGTGCCGCGTGGCTTCTCGACGAGATGGCGATTCAGTTCGGCCCGGCGGTGGATAACCCGGGCAAGATCATCTGCGTCGGACTCAATTACGCACGGCATGCCAAGGAATCGGGGATGCCCATCCCCGAGTATCCCGTGCTCTTCTCCAAGTTCGACAACACGATCTGCGGGTCGGGAGACGCGGTGTCGCTGCCAGCGGGGGTTTCCGTGGAGTACGACTACGAAGTCGAGCTTGGTGTGATCATTGGCAGGCCCGCCAGAAATGTCAGCCAGGAAGATGCGCTCGATCATGTCTTTGGTTATGCGTCTGCCAACGACATCAGTGTGCGTGACTTGCAGACGCGAACCAGCCAATGGCTACTCGGAAAGACGCTCGACAATTTCCTGCCGATTGGTCCGTATCTGGTCACCGCGGATGAAGTCGGCGATCCACAATCATTGCGCATTCGCTGCTGGGTCAACGACGAAGTCAGGCAGGACTCCAGCACCGGGGATATGATCTTTAGCGTGGCCGAGATCATTAGCTACATCAGCCGTTACTTCGCGCTCGAGCCCGGCGATGTCATCGTCACCGGAACCCCGGAAGGGGTTGCGCTGGGCCGCGCCGACAAGCCGTGGCTGAAGCCGGGGGACATTGTCAGTGTCGAAGTCGAGCGCCTCGGCAAGTTGACCAACGAAATGGTTGCCTGATCGACCGTCCATTCACCCCTGGGGGCACGAGCGGAGGAATCACCCTTCGCTCGTTTGCTTGTGCGGACTGGCGACCAGCACGGTCGCGGCGGGATTCCCGCTGATTCGGCTGCTCCGGGCCGCTGCCGGGATAACGACAGAATCAAACGTATCGAGTCGATGTATTTCACCGGCGCAGTCGATCCTCGCAGCGCCGGCGATGACCGTCGCGACGAAGAACGTGTTGTCATGCGTCTCGAGCTGAAGCGAGCGACGCTCAACCCTGCACCTGCTCAGCACGAAGGGCGCCATGCTCACGATCTCCATGAGCTCGCCGTCGCCTCCGTCGCCGACTCTTGCGGGCTTTGGGCGCAGATTTGGGTCGATAGCGCGCAACGACTCCTCGAGATGGAGAGGTCGTTCGGCAGTCGACGGGCGATTCCAGTCGAAAACGCGATATGTCGTGTCGGAGCTTTGCTGTATCTCATAGAGAAAGACGCCAGGACCAAGCGCATGAATGGTCCCGGCTGGCAGGCCAATCACATCCTCTGACCGAAAAGTCATGCGCTCGACAATCGATTCGATCGTTCCCTCCCGAATCGATCGCGCAAGGTCGCCTGGTGTGGTGCCTGGTGTGGTGCCGGCGATGATTTCGGCACCTGGCTCAGCTTCGATGGCGTACCATGCTTCTGTCTTGCCGCGAGATCCAGGTCCGAGCAGTTCGGCGGCCAGGGCGTCATCTGGATGCACCTGAATCGAAAGCCATTCCGCCGCGTCGATGAGCTTGACGAGCAGTGGAAAGTCGCGTTCTCCGGTATCCCAGAGCGCCTTCCCCAGCAAGGCCTGACCACCCAGGCGCGTGGCATCGGCAAGCGTCATTCCGGTCGCTCGTCCGCTGGATATCTGGTTCTCCTCGTGAACGAGCCACGCTTCGCCGATGGGTCCATCGTCCGCGTGAAAACGATTCCCGCCCCAAACCCGATGGACGAAACGCGGCTGGAGCCGAAAGGGCTGTCGCGTCCACGCCACTGACGCGATGCTGGCCTCAGACTTCAACGTCGGGAGTCTTCCCGGTTCGGCTGGGGGCTCACGGGTCGAGCGGTGGTGGAAGCATGCTCGTGCATTGGCGAGAAGTGCCACCAGTACAGGAGTGACGCCGCCACGAACGCTCCAGCGAAATCGGAAATGATGTCGTAGGTCGTGTCCTCGGCCCCGTCGTGCCGCCCGGTGCCGAACAGCTGGTCGCCATAGTACTCATAGACCTCCCAACCCAGCGCGAGGACCATAGCCAATGCGACCGCGACGAGCATAATGACCGGGGGAGACCACTGGATCGACCCTCGGCGGTGAAGTGCAAGGAGCACATCTCCCGCGGCGCAAACGATTGCCGCCGTCCCAAGAAAGTGGGTGATTTTGTCGTACGCAATGAATCGGTCGTACATGTGACCGGCAGTACCGAGCGTGTCTGCATACGTGGTCACGACAATGACGCCGTGCGTCACGAGCGACATTCCGCCTTCGGGAGAAAACTTGACGCTGACAACCATGATCGCCACGATCGACAATGCGATCTGGGCGACCATGTATCCCCAGTAATTCGTGAACCCGGGGTCGACGAACTGGCGGACGATCATATAGGTCAGCAGCAACCCCAGCGAATACATCGTGAACCTGAAACGGGGCGCGACCGCCATCTCCCGGGCAACCGCGGTCACGGCCTGGCCCAGGCCGGTTTCGGCAAAGACAATCCGTCCATGTGGTGCTTTGGCCAGCGCGGCTCGCCAGGTCAGGAACAAGAACGGAATGACGCCGATCATGGATCCCACGATGCCGTCGGCGAAGTAGTGATGGCCGGTGGCCATCACGGTGAAGCCCATGACGAACGTCGGCACGATCAGCCAAAACCATCGCATCCAGTGTTTGACGCCTGTAAACAGCGCCACCCCGCTCAGGGCCACCCAGCCCACATGGAGACTAGGCATTGCCGCGAACTGATTGACAAAACTATGGGAACCTCCGCGCATGGCGTGGGTGCCGATGATGCTGCTGCCGGATGCAAGGCGAGGCGGGGCGAGCGGGAAGAGCCAGATAATCACCAGGGCGAACGCGCAGGCGATCGCCAGCGACGTGCGGAACCGCCGGAACACCGGATCATCGACGATGAACAACCAGAATAGGGCTCCCGCCACTACGGGCAGGAAGAACCATGAGTACGAGTCGTTGATGATCCCGACCATCGAATCGTTGCGCAACAGGAACCGTTGAACAGCGCGCTCCTGATCCAGATGCAGGACGCCCTGGAAGCGCATGACTGAAGCCGCGTTGGAAAAAGCATCCTCCCATGATCCTCTGACGAAATGCCGCCCGACCTCATAGAGGACAAATACGCTCGAACAGATCGCTGCTTCGCGAAGTGCCCTCGACCCGGGGTTCGGATAGTCGGTCCGGCCACGCCACCGCCAGGCGATGAGTCCCGCCAGCGAAATTGCGAGAGGGATGAAAATGACCGAGTCGAAGAGGTACGCCGCAAACCCGGCGAACCCCATGAACGCGGCGGACCATTTGCTCGAGGAGAGGGTGCCGAATACGCCGATCGCGGCAAAGACGGCGATGAAAACGATCCACTCCTGGATCGACGACGGGAGATATGGAGAGCGGCCAAAAACTTCGATCTGCAAGGCCAGGCTCCTTCGCGGTGTCGGCCGGCGCGAACGGAGAACTGGATTCGAGTTCGGTGACTCACTGTCCAGTACACGTGCCTCGATTATTGCACAGGTTCTGCGGAATCGCGCACTTTTGCTGCGTGAGTTGCTGGGGACCCCGATCAGCGAAATCGAGGCTGGCAGCGACCGCTCACGCGCCGGCGTGAGCGCCCGCAACGATCAACGATCAGACGGGAACGGTCGAGGGACGCTCGCGGGTCATGTTCGGGGAGCCAGCATCCTGGTCCGCGACGGTTCGAATGTTGGTTCTTCGCAACCGCAAAGAATTGGATACGACGCTCACGCTGGAGAGCGCCATTGCGCCAGCGGCCAAACCGGGGTTCAGCAGATGGCCGGTGAAGGGGTAGAGCACACCCATTGCCACCGGGATGAGCACGACATTGTAGGCAAATGCCCAGAACAGATTCTGGCGAATCGTCCGCATCGTGGCCCTCGACAGCGCAAATGCGCGAGGGACTCCTCGCAGATCGGAACCGATCAGGGTCACGTCGCTGGCTTCCTTGGCGACATCCGCGCCAGTGCCGATCGCAATACCTAAATCGGCGGTTGCAAGCGCTGGCGCGTCGTTCACGCCGTCACCGACCATTGCGACGACCCGGCCTTCTGATCGGAAGCGTTCGACAACGCTGGCTTTGTCGGAAGGAAGCACTTCGGCAATAACCCGGTCAGCCGGCATGCCCACCTGACCAGCAATCGCCTCCGCCGTGGCCCGGTTGTCGCCAGTCAGCATCCAGACCTCCTGGCCGTCACGCTGCATCGCGGCAATCGCCCCCGGAGACTCTGGCTTGATCGTGTCGGCAACGGAAATGATACCGGCGAGTTCGCCGCCAATCGCCACATACATCGGTGTCTGACCGGAGGATGCCAGTTTGCTGCCTTCTAATTCCATGGCCTCGGTGGGAATTCCCCGGCTCTTCAACCATGTGGCCGTCCCGATCAGCACGTCGTCTTGCTCGAACCGGCCCGAGACACCGGACCCGGGAAACGACTGGAACTGGTCGGTGTCGGTCAACGAAAGGCCTTCATCCCTCGCTCGGCGGACTATGGCCCGTCCGAGCGGGTGTTCAGACGAGTTTTCAACAGACGCCGCGACGTGCAGCAAGGTCGACGCACGCGTTCGGGCGTCTGGCACGATCGCGACAACCGTCGGCTCGCCTCTGGTAATCGTGCCGGTTTTGTCCAGAATGACGGTATCGATCCGGTGCGCTTGCTCGAGAGCTGCTCCACCCTTGATGAGGACGCCGAGTTCGGCGCCGCGGCCCGTTCCCACCATGACCGCAGTCGGTGTGGCCAGACCCATTGCACAGGGGCAGGCAATGATCAGTACGGCAATGGCCGCCTGTAATGCCTGTTGAAAGGCGGGTTCAGCACCGGCGAGGTACCAGATCGCAAATGTGAGTGTGCTAAGCAGGAGCACGACTGGCACGAAATAG
Organism: Thermomicrobiales bacterium; assembly: GCA_050248865.1. Taxonomy (GTDB): domain Bacteria; phylum Chloroflexota; class Chloroflexia; order Thermomicrobiales; family UBA6265; genus JAHBVL01. The sequence goes on from JBFWRO010000177.1 coordinate 6,270, forward strand.
GAAGAGATCGTGTCGGCGAG
>JBFWRO010000178.1:0-6283 GCA_050248865.1 Thermomicrobiales bacterium
TCATGTCGCCGAACTCGCCGGAATTCCCAAAGCGATCGTGCGGCGGGCAGCAGAGGTTCTCGCTGATCTGGAAACGATGTCGCGAGACGGGTCACAAAAGGACATCCGACGGGCGGTGATGCGCGATCCCGTGCCTGAGTCCGGCACGCAGATTCAGTTGACGATGTTCGGGGGTCCTGACCCTGTGATCGAAGAGCTGAAGGTGCTCGATGTCGAGTCCTTAAGCCCCATCGAAGCGATCATCAAGCTATACGAACTGAAACGAAGAGTCACGGACAGATGACCGTCCAACCTTGAATGTCGCCGATAAGCGTGATCAGGCAAGGTTTACCCCGAAATCCGGGAATCGAAACACAGTCATTGAAGCGATCTTGTGGTAAATGACCACTGAAGCTGACTCCTGGCACGCTCCTTGCTTCAGATTGACTCCTGCGGGAAGTTCGCTTCTGCAGATGCCAGCACACAGGAGTGAGCATGATGGTCAATTACGGATATACCCTTTCCTCCGAGGAGCAATCGCCTCTCGACTCTGTCAAATACGCGGTTCGAGCTGAAGAACTGGGATTCGAGTTCCTCTCGATCTCCGATCATTTCCATCCGTGGGTGCCCGACCAGCCGCACAGCCCGTTTGTCTGGGCGACGATCGGCGGCGTGGCCATGCAAACGGAACGAATTCGCCTCGGCACCGGCGTCACCTGTCCGACGTTCCGCATTCATCCCGCGCTCGTCGCGCAGGCGGCGGCAACCTGTCAATACATGATGCAGGGGCGTTTCTATCTGGGTCTCGGCACCGGCGAGAACTTGAACGAGCATATCATCGGACAGGGCTGGCCGGCGTATGACATTCGGAGCGATATGCTGGAGGAGGCGATCGAGATCATCAGGCTTCTCTGGGAAGGTGGGGAGCAGAGCTACTACGGCGACTATTTCACCCTCGAAAACGCCAGGATTTTCACCATGCCGGAAGAAATTCCGCAGCTCCACCTCGCTGCCGGCGGGCCGAAAGCGGCCGAGTTCGCCGGCGAGTTTGGGGATGGCCTCATTTCGACCTCACCGGACGGGAAACTCGTCGAAACCTTCGTGGAGTCAGGCGGGGAAAGCAAGCCGCGCTATGGCCAGCTGACGCTGTGCTGGGCGGAGACGAAGGAAAAAGCGATCCAGACTGTGATGAAGGCCTGGCCGAACGCGGGACTTCGCGGTGAACTGAGCCAGGAACTGCCGACGCCTACCCACTTCGAACAGGCTGTGCAACTCGTCCGCGAAGAGGACATCGAGCAGGCGATCGTGTGCGGCCCGGATCCTGAACCAGTGATCCAGAAGGTCCAGGAGTACATTGACGCCGGATTCGATCACATCTACCTGCACCAGGTCGGCTCGGACCAGGAAGGCTTCTTCGCGTTTTATCAACGGGAGCTGCAGTCGGCACTGCCTGGACGCATGGACAACTCTGGTTCAGATCAGCGGGGACGGGCCGCCTGACTGAGAGCACGGAACGAAGCACTCTTCGGCCGCAGTCCGTCGACTCCTGGAGATGCCCAGCATTTCTCGATATGCGCGACGACAACGGGAAGGTACGCGAGCTTTCTACGCTTCCGCGATGTGAGGGCGGCGCTTCCAGATCTGCGTCGCCTGTTCGAAGGCGTGCGCCAGTTGCAGGACGCCCAGATCATCGCGAAATCGTCCTACGATCTGAATGCCAACTGGAAGTCCGTCGTCGGTGAAACCGCCGGGCACCGAAATCGCCGGCGACCGCGTCACCGTAATGTAGTAAGCCGACTTCATCCAGGCGATGTAGTTCTCCATCGGCACGCCGTCGACTTCTTCCGGGTATCGCCACTCGATGGGGAAAGGCGGCACCTGATTGACGGCGCAGACGATGAACTCGTAGGTCTGCATGAACTCCCTGACTCGCTGAAATAACGCTTCTTGCCGGATCATCGCCACGCCGAGATCGACAGCGCTCATTGCCCGGCCCTTCTCCGTGTTCCAGACGGCCTCGGGCTTCATCTGGTCACGATCCTTCAGAAACGTCGAGGCATTGCCCGCCGCCATGAATCCGGCGCGCAAGTCGTGGAAGATCACATCGGCATCGAAGAGGGGCGGAGCAATATCCTCGACGATGCACCCCAGCGTCTCGAACGTTTCCCGCTGCCCGGCGAGCGTCGAGCGTACGCGAGGATCGAGCGGCAGGTCGCCAAGATCAGGCGACCAGGCGACGCGCACTCCCTTGAAATCCCGATCGAGCGGCTTCAGAAACTTCGAGGTATCGACCGGGTAAGCGAGCTGGTCTCGCGGATCGTCTCCGGCGATGACACTGAGAAGGAGCGCGGCATCCTGCACCGTGCGGGCCATGGGTCCTTTCACGCCGACCCCGGTCCAGGGCAGATTTGTCGGCCAGGACGGGACGAGACCCGGTGAGACGCGAAATCCGACCACATTGTTGAAGTTGCCAGGATTGCGGAGCGACCCGCCTGAGTCCGATCCATCGGCAACGGGGAGCATCCCGGTGGCCAGCGCAGCGCCGGCCCCACCACTGCTGCCACCTGCGGCCTTGGTGTGGTCGTATGGGTTTTTCGTCGCACCGAACACGGGATTGAAGGAATGCGAGCCAAGCCCGAATTCGGGCACGTTCGTCTTGCCGATGATCAGCGATCCCGCCGCGCGCATTCGCTCGACGATCAGGCAATCCCGCTCCGGAAAGTCATTCACGTGGAGTGGCGATCCCTTGGTGGTCGGAAAACCAACCGCGTCGATCAGGTCCTTGACCGCCAACGGGAACCCATGGAGCGGTCCATCGGGACCGTTCTTCGCCATCCTGTCGTCCGCAGCAGTGGCAAGTTCCAGGGCCTGCTTGTCGTCGAGCTTGGACACGATCGCGTTGATCGTTGGATTCACTCGCTCGATTTGACCGAGAAAGGCCGTCATCACTTCTCGCGCAGAGAGATCTTTCGCGGCAAGACGGCGTTGCAGTTCGACTGCTTCCATGAAACAGATCTGGTTGACGGTCACTCGAAACCCTTCCTTCGATACCGGGGTTGCTTTCCGGCATTGTCACATGGTCGTGCGCGTTGCGCAGTGGTCGCTCCGCAGCTCAGGTGATTGCTGTCTGGTGAGCACTGCGTTCGATTCGACCGGCGGGATATCGCCTTCGTGGATTTGACCAGAAGCGCTGGGCGAATGTGAGTGGATCGCTGGCGGCATGTTTCGGCCTGCGCTATGCTGGGATCGAGGCAGCGATTTGAGGATTTGCGCATGTCGAAGCGGTACACAAGGCTGACCAAACCACTTGTCAGGACTGGCGGCGAGCTGCGACCTGTTTCGTGGGAGACGGCGCTGGATACGGCGGCAGAAGGATTTCGCGCCGCCATCGAGCGTCACGGGCCGGACGCATTCGGGCTTTTTTCCTGCTCGAAGGCGACGAATGAAGTCAACTATCTGGCCCAGAAGTTCACGCGACAGGTCATCGGCTGCAATAACGTCGACTCCTGCAACCGCACCTGACACGCTCCCAGCGTCGTCGGTCTGACGACGGTCTTTGGGGCAGGCGGAGGAACGAGCTCCTATCGTGAGGTCGAGGAGACGGATCTTGTTGTCCTCTGGGGGTCAAACGCGCGTGAAACTCATCCGATTTTCTTTCATCACGTGCTGAAGGCGATCAACCGCGGCGCCCGAATGTACGTCATCGACCCCAGGCGCACCAGCTCCGCGCAGTGGGCCGACCTCTGGCTCGGAGTCGACGTCGGAGCAGACATTGCCCTCGCCAATGCCGTGGGGCGCGAAATCATCGCCGCAGGTTTGCACAACCAGACGTTCATCGAACGTGCTACGACAGGGTTCGAGGAATACCGCCGCAGCGTCGAGACATACACCCTGGAATTCGCGGCGAGAGTGACGGGCGTTCCCGCGGAGGCGATCCGCGAGCTGGCGCATGTCTACGCTCGCGCCGACCGCGCCCAGCTCTGTTGGACGCTGGGAATCACCGAGCATCACAACGCCGTCGACTGCGTGCTCTCATTGATCAACCTGGCGCTCCTGACCGGGCATGTCGGTCGGTACGGATCCGGACTCAACCCGTTGCGAGGGCAGAACAATGTCCAGGGCGGCGGCGACATGGGCGCATTGCCCAACCGGTTGCCCGGCGGCAACGACGTCGAGGTTGCCGAAATGCGGGCGCCGTTCGAACGAGCGTACGGTGTGACCATTCCGCCGAAGAACGGCCTGCGCTTGAATGAAATGTTCGATGCCATGGAGCATGGCCAGATGCACGCGCTCTACGTGATCGGCGAGAATCCTGCCCAGTCCGAAGCGGACATGAACCGGGTCGTGCACTTGATGTCGGGTTTGGAGTGCATGGTCGTTCAGGACATTTTCCTGACCAGAACCGCTCAGCTGGCGCATGTTGTTTTGCCGGCCGCCGCCAGCTGGTGCGAATCCGAGGGCACTGTCACCAGCTCAGAGCGGCGTGTGCAGCGGGTGCGAAAGGCGCTCGACCCGCCCGACGGTGCCCGAGATGACATCGAGATTTTGAGCGAAATGGCGCGTCGGCTTGGCCGAGACTGGGGAAATCCGTCCGCAGAGGCGATCTGGGACGAGCTTCGTGGCCTCTCCACCTGGCACAGTGGAATGAGTTACAGGCGGCTGGAAGAGCTGAATGGACTGGCGTGGCCTTGTCCATCTGAGGATCATCCAGGCAGCCCCTTCCTGCACGGGCGACTCTGGCAGGAACCGGTCGAGGGACGACCCGCGCCGTTCATCCCAGTCCAGCACGAACCGCCCATCGAGAACCTGAGTGATGAGTTCCCAATCAGACTGACAACCGGCCGACATCTCGATTCCTTCAATACGGGCGTGCAGACCGGGGGATTTTCTTCACCACTCCGGCGCGGGGAAACCATCGATATCCATTCCGACGACGGTCGCCGCCTCGGCGTTTGCGACGGCGAACTGGTGCGGGTGATTTCACGGCGGGGTGCGGTCGAAGCACCGGTACGCTTCGATCCCTCACTGCGCCCGGGGCTTGCCTTCATGACCATGCATTTCGGCGACGACGTTGCCACGAACATCCTCACCATCGATGCCACCGATCCGAAGTCAGGGACCGCGGAATTCAAAGCCACTGCCATCAGAATCGAGAAACTCGGGACCAACGGTGGTTCACCGGCTGTTGCACACGTGGAAGACACGAAGGCATAGATGGACATTCATCTGATTCCCGGAGTGGAAGCCACTGCGGAGGAGCGCGCCGCTGTCGACGACCTGCTCGGACCACGCAGCGAGACGTCAGTCTATGGCAGCGCAGTCCGCTTCGGGCAGGAGGCAAGGGAGGACCGCCACCTGCTGCTCCCCGCCCTTTGGGCCGTACAGAGAAGGATTGGATTCATCTCCCCCGGCGCCCTGAATTACATCTGCGAGCAACTCATGGTTCCTCCGGCGGAGGCATACGGCGTCGCCTCCTTCTACGCCCTTTTCTCGCTGGAACCAACGCCGCCGCGCGTGGTGCATGTTTGCGACGATCTCGCCTGTCGGGTAAACGGCGCTCGTGAGGTCTGCCGTGCGTTGGAGGAGCGCGTCGGACACGATGGCGCCCCGACGGTCGATGGTGCGGCGACCTGGAAGCGCAGTCCCTGTCTTGGCATGTGCGAGCGAGCGCCGGTGGCGTTCGTTCAGCAGGCTGGCCCAATGCCGATCGAGTCGACGGTCGTGTCGGCTACCGCCGAGAGCATCATCGCAGCCGTGCTCGGAGAAACGCCGCAACCTCCGCCAGTCGCAGAGCGCAATGGGTCGGCCGCGGCGCCGCAGACTGCCGAGCCGGAGCGGCATATCCTGCGGTTGCTTTCCCGCGTGGGGCAGGTCGATCCCACGAGTCTGGACGAGTACCGGGCAGCGGGGGGATATGCGGCACTGCGCCGCGCCTTCGAGATCGGCCCGGTCGGCGTCATCAGAGAGGTCACCGATTCCGGTTTGCTCGGTCGGGGAGGCGCGGCCTTTCCGACCGGTCTCAAGTGGCAGGCGGTGGCTGCCTCGCCTGTGAGACCTCACTATCTGGTCGCCAACGCTGACGAGTCCGAGTCTGGTACGTTCAAGGACCGGGTCCTCATGGAGGAGGATCCTTTCGCCACTGTCGAAGCGATGACGATCGCTGGCTATGCGACGGGTTGCGAGCGAGGGTATCTCTACATTCGCGGAGAGTATTCGCTGGCAACGTCGCGGCTTCAGTCCGCGATCGATGTCGCCAGGAGAAGGGGATTTCTCGGTAAAAACATCATGGATGAAGGCATGAACT
>JBFWRO010000179.1:0-6250 GCA_050248865.1 Thermomicrobiales bacterium
ACCTCGCTCCTCGGCGCCCGGGTCGTGAAGGACGTCCTTGGCGTGCTGGTCCTCAATGGCAAGCTCGGTCGCAGGCCCGTCAGAGAGACCCCCGAAACGGAGCCAATCTCAGAAACGGACTGAAAAGATCGCTCGCGAGGTGACGCTGGTATGCTTGACCGCCGGCATGGAGATGCCAGCTAGCTCGATCCATGATCTCCGGCGATGATCCGATGAACCAGCAACTCTCGCAACAGCAGATCGACATGCCTTCGGGCGGCGCGACGCGCAGGCATCGCAATCTCTCCTGGTGGATTTCTCGCGTCACGGTCGTCCTGATCGTCGCCGGCCTCTTGGCGTTTGTGGTGACGTTTGCCCGAATTTATTTCGCAGCGCGATCGGATGACGACGGACCGGCCGGAGCTATCGTTGTGCTCGGCGCCGCGCAGTTCAATGGAGTTCCCTCCCGCGTGTTTCAGTCTCGCCTCGATACTGCCTACGCGCTTTATCAGGCGGGAGCCTCTGAATTGATCGTCGTTACCGGCGGAAAACTGCCCGGGGACCAGTTTACGGAGGCCGAGTCCGGGCGTAACTACCTGGTCGAGCGTGGCATTCCGGCCGATTCGATCCTCCTGGAGCACATCAGCACCGACACCGAAGAGAGCATGACCAGGGTGGCAACGTTGCTCCGCGATCGTGATATCGCCGATGTCCTCCTGGTCAGCGACGGCTTTCATCTGTATCGCTCGAAGATGCTGGCCGAAGAGAACGGTCTGCGCGCTCAGACCCATGATGCCGAGAGCAGTCCAATTCGTCAGGGATCGGTGACGGAGTTTCGCTATATGGTTCGCGAGACATTCGCCGTGCTCGCCCACCGGCTTGGTCTTGACTGAGATCATCCTCGCGAAATCGTGATCTGAACAATCTCCGCCGGATCTATCGATCCCCCGGGAGCGCCAGGAGCGTATCCGGTGACGACCACGTAATCACCAGGCGGGAGTTCCGACAAGACGACGAGTTGCTCGCCGCCTGCCTCGACCTCCTCCCAACCGACCACGTCGGCTGGGTCGAATGCTCCTGACGACATTCGCCCGGCGATGTCGGCGCTCAAAACCGATGCCGGGTTGGCAAGAATCACGACCGGCACACGCGCCGTCGTGGTGTTCACGATCTGCAGGATGATGGCGCCGGGGTCCACTAGTTGATCGCGCGTACTGCTGATGCCCGATGACGTGATCGTGATCGGAATGCCAACGGCGTTCACCTCCAGCAACGGCGGCAACGCAACCATGCCGGTGCAAAGCCATGCGGAGTCCTCCTGCACAAAACTCCAATCCTGCCGCCGGATCAGGTGTCCTTCGCGGGTCGTGACAGTGATGGTTCCTGTATTGCCGGTCACGACAGGCTCGCCAACGGAGACCAGCGAAACGGGCAGGATGAATCCGTCGGACTCTGCCCTGGTGAGAGCACCGATCGGGTCTTCACTGGTCTCCTCCCCGAACCGTTCGTCGACGTAGGACCCAGCAAAAAGGGACAACCAGATCGCCCATTCGCCGTGATTGCGGCACGCAATCAGATTGTCGACCGCGAGCGTGATCTCGGCCCGTTGTATGCCCAGCGTCGATTGCGGGATCGTTGGCGACGTCACCGGCGTCGCGTCGAGATCCTGAGGCTCGCTACAGACTGTCGGCTGCGACGCGACCGGAGTGCCCTGCGCCTGGGTGGCCGACATCGATCCGAAAGTAACGAACGTTGCCATAAGGCAGACCAGCAACGCTCGAAAACACAGGCCCGATCCGGACCGGCCGTCAATGAGGACTGAACGGGGCTCAGGACTCGGACGCGTGGGTGGACGCATTGCCATCGGTTGCTGGTGGCTGTGCGCTCGCGCTCGGCTCGGCCGGACTGCTGCCGTTGGGCTGCACGCCGAGCCGGGCGAAAAGGGCCTGGCCCATAGGTGTCTGCGCCAGGGCTTCGACCATTGCCGACAGCTCGGTGCCGCCCTTGCTGGAAAAGAGATCCATCACATCGCTCATCCCTGCCGTGGGATTCCCCGTATTGGAAATCACCTTCACGTCGGCTGCCCGCAATGCTTCGGCCTGCTTGCTGCCGACGAGTACGTAAGACTCCAACCCCTGAATCGTGGCCAGATATTGCTGGAAGGCGGGATTCTGGCCGATTTCCTCTGCCAGGCGGATCTGGGCCTCGACAGGCGCCAGCTGCATCATCTTCTCTGCCTCCGCTCTGGCCGCACCCTCGACCTGGATCCCTTCCGCCGCCCGTCGTGTGGCTTCCAGCTGGCCCTCGGCGATGATCACGGTTGTCTGCCGCTCCTGATCGGCGGACACCACGGCCTGCTCGCGCGCGATCTCCGCCTGGCGAACCTGCTCGACCTGGGTTACGGCCATTTCGCGCTCGGCGGTGACCTTCGATTGCGAGAGAACTTCCTGTCGCGACTGCTCGTTGGCGATGCCCACCGCCTGGTCTTTTTGCGCCGTGCGCTCGCCGACGGCCTGCTGGGCTTCCTGCCGTCGAATATCGACGGCCTGCGTCGCCTCGATTTCCGCCGTTTCCGCGGCGCGGTTGTTGTTGGCGACCTCGGTACGGCTTTCCATCTCGATATGCGAGATCTTCTTGGCCATGATGTTGGAGATCGACTGGCTTCCCTGCCCATCCCGAATATCCATGAGCTCCATCGATTTGACGGGATAAACGCCCCACTGACCAAGCTGATCCTCGACCTCAGCGGTGAACTGCTGGCCAAACGTCGCCCGCTCCAGCATGATGTTGTCGATCTTGGCCGACGCCAGCACTTTTCTGACGGCGCCCTGCACGATCTGCAACAGCTGGCCGTTCAGCTCCTCGATCGTGGACACGCGCTGCGCGGCGACGTTCGTGTCCGCAATCCGGAAAAAGGCCACGACGTCTACCCGGAAGGGCACCCGGTCGATATCGTAGGCGTCGTAATCGTGCAACGAGAGGTCGAAATTCGAGACCGGCAATTCGATGACCGTTACACCGATGACGGGCAAAAACGATGGCCAAGAATAGTAGACGTTGCCGTCCGTCATACCCGTGCCATACGAGGTTGTCGCTCCCCGCGACTGCACGATGTGCACCATATTCGTCGGCACCACCCGGCGAAACGCCACCGACGCAATGAACGCGAAAATGACGATCGCGATGATGATCGCGACGACAATTCCTCCAACGATCTCCATTCACGACCTCCGAGGTGGCGTCTTTTGCGACTTTCGGTACAGAGTACCAGAGGAAATGTCTCATCGGGTGCGCTGAATCGTTAATAGCAGGAGAAGGCTGTTCCGGGTCCGACAGCGTGGAAGTCGCCAATCGTCCGCCAACCGGTGAGTCTCCGAGCGTGCGATCAGGTCGCGGAATCGTCGAGTCTATTTGCGTGGACTCGAGAATATCTATCTATCTATCGCAGGATCTCAGCCACCGTCACCAACGAACCGGGGAGAGCGGGCGATTGACATTCTGGGCGGTCGTCGGCGTGAAGCAATCCAGGAGCGACCCGGCTGGTACAACGTGTAGACGGCTCGGGAGATCACCCTGTCAGGAGTGAGAACCCTGGTTCGCTCGCGTCAATTGGTGTACTGGATGCCGTTAGCCTTTGCGGCCCTTCTGGCGCTTTTCGACCTTTCGCGGCTTCGGAGGCTTCGGCGCCTTCTGCGACCGCTGCGGCTCCGCATTCGTCGGTACGACCGATGTCGGTTTGCCCGCGTGGTCGTCGCCCTGTTTTCCGTGCTGTGAGTCCGATGTGGCCATTGGGGCACCTCCTGTTTGAGACAGCGGAGCGCTGTGCTCGATTTTTTCCACCTTCACAATACAACGTTGGTGGTTATTGCGGCGGAAACCTCCCTGTGTACTGTGACGCTCGACCCCGATGACTGTCGCTGAGCAACCAGATTTGGATCGCAGACGGTCAGGCGGGAACAAATGGAGCAAGTGTGAAGGCGGTGGAACGCCGATAACACGGGACATTGAGGGCACTATTCGTCGTCCGCGTTTCGCAGTATGCTGATGGCGAAGCAAATTCCTTTCAGTTTCCGGAGCCAACAGAGCCTGAGGCGCTTGGGCCATCGTTTCAATCGGTCAGAGTGGCGTTATCTGAAGAGGAGTTTAGAAATGTCATCGATCGCTGACACAGCGGAAGCGTTTTTCGTGGCCTGTGAAACGGGGAAAGGCTGGCAGGAATGCCAGAAATACTGCCATCCCGATGCGACCTTCTCCGCACAAGCCGGCGCGTTGTCTGAAGTAAGGACGGTCGAGCAATACACGGACTGGATGAGAGGGCTGTTTACGCTGCTGCCCGATGGAAGCTACGACCTGAAGTCATTCGCCACAGACGAGCAACGGCACATTGTTACGGCATTCGCTGTCTTTTCAGGTTCGCACACTGGCCAAGGCGGACCCGTTCCGCCGACAGGGAAAAGCACGCGCTCCGAATACGTCTATGCCATGCAGTTCGACGGGGGCAAGATCCGGCACATGACCAAGATCTGGAACGACGGCTTCGCCCTGAAGGAGCTCGGCTGGGCGTAATCCCGGCTAAAGCAAGCAGCAATACGGCGTAACGCGGCTCGTCATCATCAAATTTGCAATCATCATCGAGTCGGTGCCGGGAGAGGGATTCGAACCCTCACGGGTTGCCCCGTCGCATTTTGAGTGCGATGCGTCTGCCATTTCGCCACCCCGGCAAGGTTTGTGCGGTGCATCGTCGCAACGTGAAAAGTGTAGACGATTCACGCGTGCAGGAATACGTCGCCAAGGGGCATGGAGCAAGCAGAGGACTGCCGGCGGCCGGCGCGGGACGAAGATTGCGAAAATGTTCAGTCAAGAGGATACTGACACCGCTCCCTCCGAAATTGCGAATGTTCTGTTTGCCTCACCGTTGCGACGGTGAAGCCAGGAAAGGAGTCCGGTTCATGAATGCCGATTATCCAGGGACGCATAACGATTCGGGATTCGACGACGATGCTCCCCCCGAGAGCGCTATCGGACTGTCACGGCGGCAATTGATTCAGGCCGCGGGAGTAGCCGGTGGCGCGATGCTCGCCGGGGCGAGTCTCAGGTCTTCCCCGCAAGTATCGGCACAGGTAGCCACGCCGGAAGCCACAGGAGCGGTGCTTCCACCGAACGTCCCCCCGTGGACGAAGGAGTGGGGACCGTTGCCCTCTGAGTACGGCTCGCGGTCGCCATTCGAGGAAGGCGTCGTTCGCGATCCGAGTTCGACAAGCAGCCGGTCGCCGCTTGGCGATTTGCGCGGCATCATCACCCCGAACAGTCTCTTCTTCGAACGACACCATGCTGGCGTCCCACAGATCGATCCTGCCCAGCACCGATTGATCATTCACGGCATGGTCGACGAACCGACGATTTTTACCATGGACGACTTCAAGCGCTTCCCGTCCAAATCTGTGATCCATTTTCTGGAATGCTCGGGCAATTCGGGTAGCGCCTGGCAAGAGGATTCGCTCCGCGACACCGCTCAACAGGCGCACGGACTGGTCAGCGCGACCGAATGGACCGGCGTCCCTATGCGAACCATTCTCGATGAAGTTGGCATCCATCCTGGCGGGACCTGGCTCCTCTGCGAAGGAGCCGACGCGGCTGCCATGACGCGAAGCGTTCCGACTGAGAAGGCCATGGACGATGGTTTGCTGGTCTACGGACAGAATGGCGAGGCGCTGCGACCCGAACAGGGGTACCCCATACGGGCGATCTGGCCCGGTTTCGAAGGCAACTCGAACATCAAATGGCTACGGCGCATCGAGGTCGGCAACCGGCCGTGGGAAACGCGGGAAGAAACCTCCAAGTACACCGACCTGCTCTCCGACGGCATCGCGCGGCAATTCACTTTTGTCATGGAAGCCAAGTCGGTGATCACATTTCCGTCGGGGGGCCAGACTCTTCCTGCACTGGGTTTCTGGGAGATCAACGGCATCGCCTGGTCCGGACGAGGCAAGATCGAACGGGTGGAGATCTCCACCGATGGAGGCAACTCGTGGGCCGACGCGGAACTCCAGGATCCAGTGTTACCCATCTGCCTGACCCGTTTCCGGTTCCCATGGACCTGGAGTGGCGAACCGGCCGTGCTGCAGAGCCGCGCCACTGATGAAACGGGATATGTGCAACCCACAGTTGCCGAACTTGTTTCCGCACGGGGAGTGAACTCGACCTACCACAACAATGGCATTCAGACGTGGGCAGTCAATGAAGCGGGGGAGGTCACCAATGTCTACGCATG
>JBFWRO010000180.1:0-6239 GCA_050248865.1 Thermomicrobiales bacterium
CGCCTCCAGGTGTTGCAGCATCTCCGCATTGCTATCGTCCTGGTCTCTCAGGTGGCGGAGCATCTCGCCAAGCATGGTGTTCTGAAACGCGATGAGTGCTCGCTGATGTTCCTTCCGCCGCAACAGATGCTGAAAATTCTTAGCGATTTCGAGCTCGATCTGCTTCTGTTGCTTGTCAAAGACTACAAACGCCTCGGTGTTTTCCGATCCTTGCAGAATCGCGACGAGCGATGACCATCCGATAGTCCAATTGCTCGCCCCGGGTTCTTCGAAAAGGATGGTATCGAGAAAATCGCTTGGAAAATCTGGAGATTCTGGTGTCAGCCAATCGACCCCGATCCGACGCAGGTCACGCCATGGGGCACGTTGTCGTTCAGAATCCACATTCCTTAGCATGAGTTCATCGATCGCCCTTTCAAACGCTGACCGAACGACCTGCTCAAGATCATGATTTCGCCGATTCTTCTGCCGCTCGCGCGCAATGCCGAACCCAGAACCAATCGATTGAAAAAGTTGTACCGGAGCGTTGCCAAGGGCGCAGGCTTCCAACACTGTGCCAATTGGCGGCACGTCGACGAGGCCCGCACCTGCCTGAAGCACTGCCTGTATGCCATCGACTGCTTCTGCCATTTCCGGAGCTGCCCTGTCTCGCTAACGGTGAGTTGGCGTCATCACAGAAGACTACGCCAGCTACTCCATCGGCTCCTCGTTCATGAGGCTCTGTGCATAGTTCGCAAGGTTGACGACACCGAGATCGGATCGCTCTAACGTCATGAGCAGGTACGTGAAAAAGCGACCGAACGTCTGCGATCCGGTTCTCACCGCAACAAGCTGTCTTCTCCATTCAACGCCGTCTTTGACAATTTCGTTGCGGACCAAGACATTGAAGAGGTGCTTGCTTTCCAGAACGGGTTGCATGGCGTTGTTGTCAGGATGCAGCAACGCGTAATGGACGACGCCGTGGCCAAGTACGGTGACCAAACCCGCAAGATAGTCGACAGTCTTATGACCTTGGGTATGATCCTGAACATTCTGATACAAGGATTCCAGCGAGTTGCCAGCGACATCAAATGCGAATACAAAGCCAAAGGGCGGAGAAGGCATGAAAGTCTGCCTGACAATTCCATTCCTCACCTCGACGGGCTCCGCTTTATATCGGCTCCGAAACTTCGAAATTTTCTGAAGGGATTCTTCCAGTTCGGCCTTCGATAGGCGAGACTTGACCTCGATGATTCCGTAGACGCCTTCAATAGGCAGGATGGCTGTTCGCTCAGCGTAGAGAACCGGGCATCTTGCTGCATCGTAGATGATCACATCGGCCGAATGACTGTGGCCTCCGCCGGGAGTAATCACTTCTCCTTTCGTCACTCCGTACACTTTTGGCAAATGGGCCGACAAGAAATCTCTCAATATTTGTTCCCGGTTCTCGCCTCTGTCTCCGAGATGCGCGACGGTCTCCGCCTCGCGAAAGCGCGCCACCATCGTCGATTCAATCTGCTTATAGAGCGCGTTGTACTCGGACACCGATCCCTACTCCAATTGGTTTCGATACGAAATTTTGATTCAGTCTACATGGCTTCTGGTGGACTCAAGAAGCATCGACCATCTCCAGTACCAGAACGATAGCCGCTGACTTGAGTTGACGCCGCGTTGGGGGGCCTCACGAGAGCTCGATACCCCAAGATCGCTTCCGTCACTCTGAGTTTTGAAAAGGTTCATCACTTCCGGGCGCGATCGTCGTCATATTGGGACGGCAGAGCGCTGCTATAATGGAAGAGACCCCACGCGGGACAGGGTGAGCGCCTCAGGCAGGCCGGGCCGGAAACGGACCGGTACTGGTGATCAGCGTGTTGCCCGCGAAACTCGACCTCCACATTACCCAGCGCCATCCGCTGCTGCTCGCCAGGCGGTGGCAGGTCGCCGATCCTGGCGGCAGTCTCTTCGATCTCGATACCACAGGGTATGCCGCGGCGCTGACGGTGCGTACGGACGACGCCAGTCGTGACGTCGTGCTGGCAGCCGACGAGGCTGACTACATCGCGCTGGGGTGGACCCCGGCGCCGTGGCAGTCCCTGACCGCCTACGGACTGGGGCAGTTCGCGATCCCAAGGGTTCCCAATGGATTCATCTATCAGGTCACGGCGGCCGGCACTTCGGATGCGGGCGAACCGACATGGCCGGAAACGATCGACGCCACCGTGCCGGATGACGGCGTCCAATGGACATGCATCTCCACCGACTGGTGGCAGATGAACTGCTACGTGCATATCCCGAGCTCGGTGACCGGGGGGCTGGAGGACTGGGGCGCCGGAACCTGGAGTCTGGAGCTGACCGATCCGTTTGGGCACACCCAGCAGATGCTGCATGGGGCGGCCTGGCTGCAGCGGAGCGCGACATGACCAGTCTGCCGCAGATCGTGACCAGTCAGGTGATCGGGATACCGGGTCCTCCCGGACTGGGGGTTGACTCCGCGACTCTGACGACGATCCAGGGAAATATTTCCACGCTGCAGGGAGAGATGACGACCGCGCTTGTGGATATCGCGGGCGCCGAAGGGGATATCGACGATCTCGAGGTGAACATCGCGCTGCTGAACGCCCGGTGGGTGTCGGTGCCGATCGATGGCGGTGGTTCGACGATCGGGACCGGGGTACGAGCCCGGGTGCTCAGTCCGGCAGACGGGATCATCGCGGGCTGGCGAATGATGGCCGACCAGGTGGGGTCGGTCGTGCTGAACCTGTGGGAGCGGGAGCATCCCAATGTGCCGAGCGTGGCCCAGCAGATCACCGGCGGGTCCGAGAAACCGACCTTGAGCGCGGCCCAGGCTGCCGAGGACCTGAGTCTGAATGGCGGGGCCGGGTGGGCCATTCACGATGGATATCACCTGTGGGTCAACGTGGAAAGCGCCACGACGGTGACATATGTGACGCTCGGGTTGCTGATCGCCTGGGGAGTGAGTTGATGGCGATTACCGATGCCGGGCAGATCTGCGAGTCGACCGCGCTGACGACCATCACCAGGATGACGCTGTCAGGAAATGTGCCGGCGGGCGGACTCGTGGCCCTTGGGATGGGGGGACGGGTGGTCAGCGGGTATCTCGACATCGTGGCGATTATGGATTCGCAGGGAAATGAATGGGACTGGCACGGGGTGTCGTCGGGCTACCGGGCCGCCTGGGTGGCGTGGAGCCGGACGGGGGTACCACTGCAGAGCGGAATCGACTGGATCGAGGTCAGGTGGAGCAAAGCGCCGGAAGTCGCGTGGATCAGCGGTCATGCATTCAACGGGGCGGCAGGGTCACCCACCGAGCGGGATGTGGCGCAGGGATCGCCCACCACGACGGCAGCCGAGACGGTGGCCCTGGCGGGAAGTGACGATCTGGTGCTGTCGACTGTGGCCTACGCCTACAGCGTCGTCAACTCGACGCCGCTGAACAGCATGACCGAACAGGACACGTTCGATGGGGGCAATGTGCTGCTCGAGTTGCTGAGCCGCAACGTGACGAGCGGACCTGGGAGTTTTGCGGCGGGACTGTCGTTCAGCGCATCGCGGTACTGGACGGTCGCCGTGGTGTCGTTTCCATTCGAGGCGCTGCCGGCAGGCAGATCGACCATCGGGATGTTCGGGGCGGTCTAGCGATGAGTGACGAGACGGTGGCGCAGCTGATTCGAACGATTGACGGCATGAACGCCGAGATCGCCAGTCTGCGGGTGCAGAACGCGAACGAGCACGCGGCGGTCAAGGCGTCGATTCTGGAACTGGAGGGCAAGGTCTCGCGACTGGAGCGGACGATCGCGGAGTGGCGAGGGGCCAGCAGACTGGCGGCGTTTCTGGTGGGGGCGGCGCTGGGAGTGTCGATGCTGATCGTGGCCATTCTGGGGCTAGTGGTGAGGTGAAGTGAGGGGAAATGGGAAATGGGAAATAGGAACTAGGGGATGGTGCCGCTGCGGCGGGAGATCCCTCGACAGGCTCGGGATGACGCGAGGTTAGCAATAGGACCGCTGCGGCGGGAGGTCCTTCGGCAGGCTCGGGATGACGAGGGGTGGGCAATGGCGGGCTGGTGGGGCGGGAGGTCCGTTGGGCGGGCAGGGACGAGGCGAGCCACTACAGGATGACAGGTAATGGGTGAACTGTTTGTGGGGATCGAGCTGGGGACGAGGCAATGGGTGGCGGTGATGGTGGTGATCGGGCTGGTGATGGGACTTTGCGTGTGGGTCCTGGTGGGGGGACGGTGAGATGCCGTTGCGGACTGGTGACCTGATTCTGAGCAGCAGGCATGCCGACCCCGAGATTGTGCTGGCGCGGCTCGATCGGCCCGATGAGCGGGACAGGGCGTTTGTGTTCGCGGTGGTCCGGTATTGCCGGGTCGCCGGGGTGGATCCGGTTCTGACGCTAATCCAGTGGCTGCTCGAAACAGGCAATGCGACATCCGAGCGCTGGAAGCGGGATCTCAACAGCTCGGGCATCGGGATCGTCGGCGAGGACACGCAGCAGCCATTCCGGATTCCGTCGATCGACGGCGCGGCGGCGCTGCATGTGCAGTGCCTGTACAGCCTGGTGACCCGAACGCTCAGTCCACAGGTACCCCTATTTCATGAGGCGAACGACTGGATGGAGCGCGTGTGGCTGCCGAAGGTGACGTCGCTGGCGATGCCTGAGGTGCGGACCGTGCACGATCTGGGATTGCGGTATGTGGAGAACGGGCGGCCGCGGGCGACGTGGAGCTGGGAAGACGGGAAGGTCAAGGAGGCGACCTATGGCAAGAAGCTGACCAGCCGGGCGTTGCAGTTCTACCCGGAGGCGCCGGATCAGGAACCGGCGGGCGCGACCGTTGAGCAGGGGAGAGACGAGAGCATGGCGCTGACGTTTGGCCGGGTTCCGATGGTGCCGCACAAGGTGCAACTGGTCTGCAAACCGGTGCACAACGACTCGGCCTATGGCTATGACTTTGTGCCGAATGGCCGGCGACCGATCGTGGGGATGGCCTGGCATGAGTGGATGGACGGTGGAGCGCCCGGTTCGCGCCAGCAGTTCTATGAGGACTTCTTCGCCTGCAGCAGCACGACCTGTTTCGGAGGAGAGCACACGGCAAGCGGTGAGCGGTGCCGGAACGCGCTGGTCGACGGGTTCATCATGCGAGATGGCACGCTGGTCATCATCAATGACATCAGGGGGAAACGTCGGCCCTGGGCGTCCGGCGGATCGGGGCCATATGCGGGAGACGGACCGGCGTTCGTGCGGACCTTCGGAGTGACCGCGGTCAACGAGCGGCTGATGTCGATCGAGATCGTCAAGGCCAGTGGTGAGGCGTGGACTGCGGCGCAAATCCAGACCGCGGGCCGGCTGGCGGCCCGGACCCACGATCAGGATGGACAGCGCTGGGACGAGCACCCGTATACGAGCAGGCATGGATGCGTGACCAGCATCGCGCATTTCGAGGTTGGCAACTCGAGCTGCATGTCGCAGCCGCATGATCTCGCGGGCATTGCGGCGGTGCAGGCGGTGACGCGACAGGTGATGCGTCAGTACCAGGAAGCGATCCCGGTGCCGGATCCGCTGCCGCCGCATGTCGAGCCCTTCCCGCTGCCGGCGCTGCCGGGTGGTCTGACGGTCGAGCAGGCGGCAGAGCGATTCGGGGAAGCAGTCCGGCACGAACTGGACGGATCGACACGGTCGGGATTCGGATTCGATCCGAATGGTCCGATTTCGATGTCGTGGATGCACCGGGCAGCCGCGGATCAGACCTGGCCGCAGATCGAGGACTGGTACGTGCTCGAAGACAGTGGCAAGACGCTGCAGCTGGTGACGTTCAGCAATGACTGGCGTCTGGTGCAGGTGGCGGAACGGGCCGGGTGGAACTGGATGGACATGCAGACAGTGGAGATTGCGGCCTGAGGGGCGGGAGCGTACTTGTAGAACTCACTGCAGGCGGTTTGCGGAAACGAGAACGCAGGGAAAGGGGAATGGATGATGGAGAACGACCACGAGGATCTCGGCAAAGCGATCGAGCAGCTGTTCAACCCGAAAGAGCCGGTGGCACTGGGCACAGCGGCCTCGATGGCGGTGACCGGCACGCTGTCCTATCTGAGTTTCTATGGATTCGTTGATAACGACGCGATCGGCGCAGTAGCCGGTCTGCTGACGCTGTGGCTGCCGGTTATCGGGTTCGTGCTGCGGTCGCAGTACACGCCGTTCGCGAACCAGGGCTACTCATGTACGGTGGCGCCGTCGCCACCAGG
>JBFWRO010000181.1:0-6239 GCA_050248865.1 Thermomicrobiales bacterium
ACGAGGTCGGTGTCGTACAGAATGATGTCGGCGACCTGCAGCACCGGATAATCGAAGAGCGCCGCCGAAACGGATTCCTCGTCCGATCCCGACTTGTCTTTGAACTGTGTCATCCGGCGGAGTTCGCCGTACATCGTCACTGAGTTGAGCAACCAGCAGAGCTCCGCATGCTCGGGCACATCTCCCTGCACGAAGAGAACAGACTGCGCAGGATCGATCCCCGCGGCCAGGAGCGTGTTGGCCATGGTCAGTGTGTTCGCGTGCAAGGATTCGGGCGTGGTGGGAAGCGTCAATGCATGCAAATTCACAATACAGAAGATGTTGTCGTACTCCTCCTGTTGCAGCACCCAGTTGCGAATGGCGCCCAGGTAGTTCCCGATATGACTGACTCCGGAAGGTTGAATGCCGGAAAAGACTCTTTTCCGTGGTACCCGGTGAGTTGGCTGATTCATTCGCAGGCTCGACTCCGGCATACAGATGCCGCCAGAGAGGCGGCAGACTCATCGTTCGATTATACCTGTGAAGCTCACCGCCCCTTCGGGGATGGAAAGGTCGAATCCGACACCGGAATCTCGCCGGCGATGCTGACACTCGCGAATCGGCCGCCGCATACTATCCGGAGCAGTTCCGGGCGAGTTTTCCCTGTCGTGCGTAGGGCACTCGTCAGGAGAGGGGAGAGGCCGCGATGGCGTGGTGCTCTCGCCTGACAATGGAACGGTGCCGAACGCTTCGCTCCGACCGGTGCAGGCCGGTAACGGTCGGATCACAATGAGAGAAGGGGGACAGCAAGGCCCATGAAAGTCGTCATTTCAGCGGATATGGAGGGAACATGCGGAGTTGTGTCCTGGATGCACGTCACTCCACCGGAATACCCAGGCAAGGGCGAGCCTGTCAATCAGAGCGAATACAACCGCGTGCGCGGCTGGATGACCGCTGAAGTCAACGCGGCAATTGCGGGGGCGATGGATGCTGGCGCCGAGGAGGTCATCGTCTGCGACAGCCACGACGGCGCCCGCAATCTCATTCCTGAGGACCTCGATCCGCGCTGTCGGTTCGTGACCGGCGGGGAAAAACCGCTCTCGATGGCTCAGGGTGTCGATTTGCCCGGGGTCGAGGCGTTCATCTACACCGGGTACCACGCGAAGGCAGGAACACCGGCCGCCCCTCTGGCCCATACCTGGACGCGCACTCTGAGCGATGTTCGAGTGGACGGCCTTTCGATCGGTGAGTTTGGCATCAATGCGATCGTGGCTGGGCATTTCGGCGTGCCAGTCGTGATGGTTTCCGGCGACGAAACGGCCGTCGACCAAACACGCCAGCTCCTCGGTAATCAAGTCGTCGGCGTACCAGTCAAACAGGGCTTGTCAACGACTGCTGCCATCCATCTGCATCCGTCGGTGGCTCGCGAGAAGATTCGGGAGGGCGCGCGAAGAGCGATCGAACATCTCGACGATGCGAGGGTTTTCGAGCTGCCCGGCGGAGCCACTGTCGAGCTCGATTTCGATCACCAGTCTCGCGCCGATCAGGCGGCTGCGCTCACACGGTTCGATCGGGTTGGCGAGCGGACAGTGTCGTACAGACCGGACAACGGTCTCGATTTTCTCCGCTTGTTCAAGAGTGCCATCGCAGTCGCCAGCATCTCGCTCTCGCCATAGAGCAGGTTCGCAAGAAATCAGGAGGAAAGCCGTGGCTGATTTTGACACGCTTCCGATCGATTCAGCGGATCAGTTCGAGACCTGGCTCGCCGAACATGGTTCCCGGGAAAGGCAAGTCTGGATCGAAATTCATAAGAAGAGTTCCGGACGGCAGACGGTCGGGTTCGACGAGTTGCTCGACATGGCAATCTGCTACGGATGGATCGACGTGCAAACGAAAGGTCTCGACGATTTCCGGTAAGCAATCCGCTTCGTGCCCCGCAAACCGGGGAGCAACTGGTCTGATGCGAATCGCGCCCGGGTGAATCGTCTGCTGATCGCAGGTGCGATGAAACCAGCCGGGATTGCTCTGATTCCACCTGAGCTACTCACCGGACGCGGCACAGACCCATAGCCCTCTCACTTCGTCCTGAGCTCGGCGGCGCTCTCAGCGAACTTCTTCCGCAAGATCGGTAGCTGATCAACCTTCGCTGCGCGCTCGGCCATGACCGCGTCGCGATCCAGGAACAATCGCTGTCTCTCTCCTTCGAGCCGGGCCAGACGGGCCTTGCGATTGACACAGGACAGACAGACCCCATTCCACATCTGGATATCCCCACAGACCGGACACGATTCCAGGAGTTGGTCGAACGAGTCGATGCGTGGCCCACTTCGACCCTCCAACGCAGCATCCCGAACGTCGGTGGCCAGCGCAAAAAGTGCATCTGAGAGGCGATCGGTGGCGTCGATGTCCAGTCCAAGCTCTCGCGATGTGTCGAGCAACTCATCGCTTTCCAGGAGCAGCTCACCACGCACCACGGTATGACCTCGCTCGGCCCAGTCAATTTCCTCGGAGAACGGAAAGTGGTGTCCCCCGGACTCGAACACAACGCGAGCGGGAGACTGTGGCCTGATCTCGACGACTGTCAGAGGCCAGGCCGGCAGCGCAGGCAGAACGCGATCGACGCGCTCGACGGGTTTCTTCAACTCAGTGTCCAGCCCGGCAACCGCTTCGTCGATGAGGCGGACCCGCTCCGTCCAGGGGTTCTCCCGTTGAGCCGCCAGCTCTGCCTCTTCCAGCTGCCTCTCGATCTGCTCGTGCCTGGCGAGTTTTCTGGAAATTACTGGATCGTCACTGTTGAGCTCCGCGGCCAGGCCACCCTTCCTCCGCGGCGGCGGCGGGGAGAACCCCCGGGCGCGTGTGGCAACAGGAGGAGGCGTTGTCCGGTCGATGAATTCCGGCGCGCTCGACTCTCTGTTTGCCCAGAAACGCCATTTCGCCATCGATGTCACTCCCGACTCGCCTTGACCCTCTATACCAACCGCGTCAACAATGCGCTGAGGTATCACGTATCAGCATACCGTGCCAACAATGAGCCGGTGGAGCGCACAGAAAGCATGTCCGGAGATTCCATTGCCTGGACCCCAGGCGAATCAAATGTGACGCGAAGCCGCATCGTGGCCTTCGCGGCGGCGCAGGGACTTGAATCCGTCGATGATCTCCAGTCCTGGGCAGTCGAAGACATCGGCAGGTACTGGGACGCCGTCGTGCGCTTCCTTGGGCTCCAGTTCAGTCAACCATATGCAAGTCCAGTTGATCTCTCCAAAGGCGTCATGTGGCCAGAGTGGTTCGTCGACGGACGCTTCAACTATGTGCACAACGCGCTCGACCGATGGATTGCCGCCGGTGATGGCGATCGCATCGCGATCTACTGGGAAGGCGACGAGGGCGACCAGCGTCAGATGACTTTTGCCGAGTTGCGCGAAGCCACGATGCGCCTCGCGGGCGCACTTCGCTCGCTGGGCATCGTCCAGGGCGACCGCGTCGGCATTCTGATGCCCATGGCGCCCGAAACAACGATTGCGGTGCTTGCGCTTGGCGCGCTCGGCGCAATATTCATTCCCATGTTCTCCGGGTTTGGTCCGGAAGCCGTCGCTTCTCGCTTGCAGGATGGCGGCGCCAGAATGCTGATAACTGCCGATGGGTTCTTCCGCCGCGGTTCGCTCATCGACCTCAAAACGGTTGCCGACGCCGCTGTCGATCTCTCACCGACGGTGGAGCAGGTTCTGGTATGGCGCCGGGCGGGCAACGACATAGCCTGGAACCCGCAAAGAGACCAATGGTGGCACGATGTCGTTGAATCAGCCGAGCCGCTTGACGGTCCGGTCGACACCGATGCCAGCGAACCATTCATGATCATCTACACCTCAGGGACAACCGGCCGTCCCAAAGGCGCGCTTCATGTTCAGGCCGGGTTTCCCATCAAGGCCGCGCATGACATGGCGCTCTGTTTCGATGTAGGCACGTCCGACACCGTCTTCTGGGTCACCGATCTGGGCTGGATGATGGGCCCCTGGCTGATCTGCGGGGGACTACTCCTCGGCGCGTCGATTGTCCTCTTCGAGGGGACTCCTGATTATCCCGACCCAGGCCGGCTCTGGAAGGTGGCGGAGCGCAGTCAGGCCACTGTGCTCGGTGTTGCGCCAACGGCGATTCGCGTGCTGATGACTCAGGGCAATCAGTGGGTGACGGCCGCCGATCTCAGCCGTCTCCGGATTCTGGGCTCCTCCGGGGAGCCATGGAATCCTGGACCCTGGCAGTGGTTTCTCGACGTGGTTGGGAGAGGCCGTTGTCCCGTCATCAATTACTCCGGCGGCACCGAGACGAGTGGCGGCATTGTCACCTCACTACCGGTCAACTCGCTCAAGCCTTGCGGTTTCTCGGGTCCGGTTCCGGGGATGGACGCGGACGTGCTCGACGAAACTGGTCAACCGGTACGCGGTGCAGTTGGCGAGCTCGTGGTGCGGCAACCATGGGTCGGTATGACCCGCGGATTCTGGAACGACCGTGCACGCTACGAGGAAACATACTGGTCGAGGTTCCCTGGCATCTGGGTGCACGGTGACTGGGCGGAAATCGATGACGACGGTTGCTGGTACATTCGCGGCCGGTCAGACGACACCCTTAAAGTCGCCGGCAAGCGCGTCGGTCCTGCCGAAGTAGAGTCTGCCGCGGTCATGCATCCCGCGGTTCAGGAAGCCGCGGCCATCGGAGTCCCGGATGAAGTCAAAGGTGAGTCGATAGTCGTTTTTGTCGTCTTGCGCCCGGGAGCTGATCAGCGTGACGGTCTTTCCGAGGAAATCCGCCGATTGATCGGCAAGCACCTTGGCGCGGCCTTGCGGCCATCCGCCGTCCACATCGTCGACGACCTTCCCAAGACGCGCAATGCGAAGGTGATGCGGCGTGTCATTCGGTCCGCGTATATCGGCGTTCCTGCAGGGGATACGACCGCCCTGGAGAACCCGTCTGCCGTTGAGGGCGTGGCATCCGTTCGCACGCGAGCGAAGGATTCGTCGAACTGATGAACAGAGAATCGCTGGAAGGTGTCCGAGCCGGACGAAAAGAAGCGCAGGTGCCGGAAAAAGAACGCGATGAGCGCCGCCGGCTCGCGCTGGAATGGGGTCTGGAATCGGCCTGGTCGATTCAGGATCGCTCGATTCCCCTCTTCAATCGCAACAGCGTCGCCGGCAAATTCTCCAGTTCCTCGACGTTTCTCGGCGTGCCATTTCAGCAGGACATGCGCCAGCTCGACGGCCAGGATGTCGTCTTCGTCGGCGCTCCGCTCGACGCCGGAACGACCTATCGTCCGGGAGCGCGTTTCGGGCCGAACGGGATCCGGGCCGCGACCTCCCTTTCCCTCGGGTACAACTACGAGTTGGCCATCGATCTGTACGAATCGCTGCGCATGGTCGACGCCGGCGACATCTCGATCATTCCCGCCAACATCGAAAAGAGCTTCGACCAAATCGACAAAGCCGTTGCGTTCCTCCACGAGCGAGAGGTCTTTCCCGTCATTCTGGGTGGCGATCACTCGATCGGATACCCCGATATTCGCGGTCTCTCTCCCTACGTCGACGGAAATATCGGGATCATTCACTTCGATCGCCATCCGGACATGGGCGACAAGACACTCGATGAGCGGATGCACGGAACGCCCTTCTTTCACGCGACCAACATTCCCAATGCTCCACCGGCCAACCTGGTGCAGATCGGTATCGGTGGCTGGAATATGAGCCGCGTCGGTGTTCGCAACGTAAGGGAACGCGGCGCTACCTCGATTACGATCGGCGATATCGATCGCTGGGGTCTGGAGCGTGTCGCCGAACAGGCGCTGGAAATCGCCTGGCGAGATGCGAAGGCAGTCTTTTTGTCGTTCGACATCGACGTTCTCGATCCGGCCTTCGCTCCCGGCACTGGCACTCCGGAGCCGGGAGGCCTGCTGCCTCGCGAAGCATTCCGCTTGCTCGAGCTGGTGGCCCGGGAAGGCCTGGCCGGTATGGAGGTCGTCGAAGTGGCGCCCCCATACGATGTGGCGGAAACGACGTCGCTCCTCGGCGCCCGGGTAGTGAAGGACGTCCTTGGCGTGCTGGTCCTCAATGGCAAGCTCGGTCGCAGGCCCGTCAGAGAGACCCCCGAAACGGAGCCAATCTCAGAAACGGACTGAAAAGATGGCTGGCGAGGTGACGCTGGTATGCTTGACCGCCGGCATGGAGATGCCAGCCAGCTTGATCCATGATCTCCGGCGATGATCCGATGAACCAGCA
>JBFWRO010000182.1:0-6237 GCA_050248865.1 Thermomicrobiales bacterium
CTGACGCCTCGAAGGGCACCAAACTTTTTTGCATTTCCGGGCACATTGCGCGGCCTGGAGTCTACGAGCTGCCATTCGGCGCCACGCTGCGTCAGCTGCTCGATCTTGCCGGAGGCATGCGAGATGGCCGAAGTATGCAGGCGGTACTCATGGGCGGCGCCGCGGGTAGCTTCATCACTCCAGAGGAGATCGACGTTCCCCTGACCTACGAGGGCACACGCGCGATTGGCGCTTCGCTCGGCTCGGGCGTGGTGATGCCACTCGATGACAGCGTCGACCTCGCCGACTTCGTTCTGCGGATCGCGGCATTCTTTCGCGATGAATCGTGCGGTCAGTGCGTACCCTGCCGGGTGGGCACACAGCGCCAGGAGGAATCGCTTCAGCGGCTGGCGGCGGGAATGCCGCTGACATCGAATGCGGGGGAGATTGCGCTCATAGGCGACATCGCACGCGTGATGCGCGACGCGTCGATCTGTGGTCTTGGTCCCACGGCCTCGACCGCCGTGGAGTCCGCCATCGTCAAGCTCGGCCTGTTCCAAGATAGGAGGTCGGATGACCCTGTCGCTTAAGGAACAGACGACGCGGTTGGTCGAGCTGACGATCGACGACCGACCGATCACCGTGCCGGAAGGTTCAACGATTCTCGATGCGTGCCGGGTCGCCCAGATCGACACGCCGACGCTTTGTTATCTGGAGACCCTGGCGCCGGTGAATGCCTGTCGCGTCTGCGTCGTCGAGCTCGAGGGAGCGCGCATGCTCGTTCCAGCCTGTTCGCGGAAGGTCGAGCCTGGGATGATCGTGCGGACGAACACCGAGCGCGTGCAGCATAGCCGGCGGCTCGTCCTCGAGTTTCTGGCGTCCTCTGTTGATCTCGCATGCGCTGGAGCGGAGGTTCATGGTTATCTGGAGCGATACAGCGCCGCTCCGGAGCGGTACGGACCCGCAACAGACGCTTCTCGGGAAAGCGATCGGGACGCGCGCTCGGCCGGTCATCACACGCCGACCCTGGCCGCGGCAACGGTGGAGCAGCCAGCGAAGATCGACAACGACCTGTACATCAGGGATTACTCCCGCTGCATCCTGTGCTACAAGTGCGTCGAGGCGTGCGGCGTCGACCACCAGAACACCTTCGCCATCGCGATCGCCGGTCGTGGGTTCGATGCCCGCGTCTCGACCGAGTTTGCGATCCCGCTCCCCGACTCGGCCTGCGTCTACTGCGGCAACTGCATCGCCGTGTGCCCGACGGGCGCGCTGATGTTCAAGTCCGAACACGATATGCGGGAGGCCGGCTCCTGGCACGAGGCCGAGCAGACGCTGACCGAAACGATCTGTCCATACTGCGGCGTCGGCTGCCCGCTCGAGCTTCACGTTCAGGACAACCGCATCGTCAAAGTGACTTCGCCCCTGGACCACGACATCACCAGCGGCAATCTCTGCATCAAGGGTCGCTTCGGCTGGCAATACGTCCAGAACTTCGACGAGACCGAGCCAGACCGGGACTCCAACTGAAACACGAAGCACGGGGAGGCGCTCTCAACAGCGCACGAAGCCTCGGCGAGGGGTGTGGTCACCTGGAACCAGGAAATTCTTCGCTCCTCCCATAACAACGAACTCGTTTTACCGCGTTCTCACTCATACCTCTCGTGGAAAGGCTCCCCGAAGGACGATGCCGGTCGCGTGGGCGATGTATCGCGAAGGACTAGAGAAACCTCGCACATACGTCGTTCGCGAGCATCATCCCGCGCTGGGTCAGTCTGGCGCGCACGCCATCCCAATCGAGCAGTCCGAGACCGGACAGCTCGGTCAGCGGCGTGGCGAAAGCATCTTCCAGCGACACCCCGTGCCGGGCAGCGAACTCGGCCGCCGTGACCCCTTCCTCGAGGAGGCGCAGGCCGAGCATCATCGTTTCCCCCATGGAAATGCGGGGAGTGATCTCCTCGGCATTCGATGCCGGCTCGTTCCCGCCCTCGACGGCGTCGATGTATATCTTCGGCAAGAGGTGATTCATTCGCCGTGCATTCCCGATCCGCCAGTGGGCGCCAGCGCCAAAGCCGGCATAGTCTCCGTTTCGCCAGTAGATCACGTTATGCCGTGACTGCCGCGCCCGTTCGCGCGTCCAGTTGGCAATTTCGTAGTGGATCCAGCCCGCGTCTGCAAGCAGGTCGCACGCGGTCTCATAGAGGTCCGCGGACTCATCATCCCCGACCGGCACGAGGACTCCTCGAGCCACGGCCTCGGCCATTGGGGTCCCTGGCTCAACGATCAGGCTATATAACGAAAGATGTGCGAGCCCGAGATCGGCAGCCAAAGCGCGTTCCAGATCGAACCGCCAGACGTCATGAGACTGTCCCGGCCAGCCAAAGATCATGTCGCAGCTGATGTTGGCGAAACCTGCCGCTTTGGCGGATTTCACAGCGGCAATGACGTCTTCTGCTTCATGTTGCCTGCCGAGAACGCGCAATCCTCGCCGGTCGAACGTTTGCGCGCCGAGGCTGAGACGGTTCACGCCTGCTTTGAGAATGTCGCCGAAGTAGCGCTCATCCACTCTGTTCGGGTTCGCTTCGAGGGTAATTTCAGCTTCTTCGTGCAGGTCGAAAGCCGCGGCCGTTGCCTGAACGATCCGCTGAACGTCCTTCCCGGACAGCAACGATGGGGTCCCGCCACCCAGGAAGAGAGTCTCAGCTGACTTCCGGCCGAAGCGTTGGGGGAATGCCGGGATGTCGCTGCACAGCGCATCGACGTAACGGGGAATGAGCGAATCCATGCCCGCGTAGGTATTGAAATCGCAATAGGGATAAATATGGCTGCAGAATGGCACGTGGACATAGACGCCGATCGAGGAATCGGCTGGAAGAGGCGCCATCATGTCACCGTCGATGAGGCGATGACGTTCCAGGCTTCCTCTACTTTCCGGGCGTCATCCTCGGCCATCGGTTGCTCACCGTAGCGCGCCTGGTCGTAAAGGGCGGTCATGATCCTGATCGCATCGTCCCGACTGGTCGTTGCCTGAACCGCCCAGTGACCGCCAAGTTCGTCGGGAGTCGTCGATATACGACGCGGGTATCGATTCTCCGCGCTCCACCGCAGAAAATCAGCATATCGCTCGCGGATTCGCACCGTGTGTCGCCAGCGATCGTCCCCTCGCAGATGCGCCAGTGGATCGCTTTCCTCGACCCGCTCGCCGCGCAGTCCGGACAGCCAGCCGCGCAGATGGTCCATCATGCGCCCTTCGACGCGCTGAGTCTGTTGCCCGGCCTCGTCGTCGTCCTGCTGGTATCCCAGTTTCAACCGGAATCGCGAGATCAGGACCACAATCGCGATGACCGCAACTGCGGCAAACACGTAGCGAAGCAGGTCGGGCGCGCCGGAGGCGCCCTCCGAGGCCGACTCGAACGTTGCCTGTGAGAATTCGAGCGGAGATTGTTCCGCGGCCGGACGGTCGGCAATAGGCAGTTTGGAGATTACCCAGACGACCGGAATAAGGATGATCATCGCAATGACGAACAGCACGAATGCCAGCGCGCGTAGAACCAGAGTGAGAAACCAGATAACCGGATCGAGCAGCAGCTCGACCATGCCGCTGAGATCCTGAGTCAACAACCCGATCAGAATCGAAGCGGGAGCGATGATCAGGAGGACAGGCAAGACTACGCTCTCCAGCCAGCGGCCCGTTGCCCGCCAGGGCGTCAGTTCCTGCCGCAGCATGGCAATGACCAGCAGGACGCCAGTGAAAAACGACAGGACTGAGGCACTCAGCTGCTTTTCATCGAAACCGGCCTCGACCAGAGAGTGAGCGACAACCAGCGCCACCAGGACGACTGAACCGGCTCTCAAGGTCGCCAGGCCGGTATCGATGTCTGGGCGAGGACGTGTCGTTCCGCGCCACCAAATTCCCACGGCGACCACGATAACGGCCCATACGGGCGTCAACGCCGAGGACGGTTGGCCAATGGCTGAATCGAGCGCCTCATCGAGCCAGGCGAATTCTCGAAATGAGTCAGCCGGAAATGAGGTCATCTTGATCGCCACCAGGGTCGTGCCTGCGAGGCCGGCTGTCATGATGACGGAGTAGGCGCCTGACCATATTCCCCGGTCATGGCAAAGCCTGGGAAGCACCGTAGCGAAAATCGACAGCATGG
Source organism: Thermomicrobiales bacterium (assembly GCA_050248865.1). GTDB lineage: Bacteria > Chloroflexota > Chloroflexia > Thermomicrobiales > UBA6265 > JAHBVL01. Next base: position 4,140 of record JBFWRO010000182.1, read on the forward strand.
CCACGGTGGTCGCCGACATTCCGTACCCGGATTCGCCGGTTGGTCGTATGACCAGGTTGACCGCCAGCCACATGAGCGCACCCTCGGCGAAAACGAGCAACCCCGTATTCAACCAGTCTCTGTCGTTGAAGGCCAACACGCGTTCGCTCATGCCGCGGATTCCTGATGGAGAGGCGAGACCCCCGGCACATGCACCTCGCGCACGATGAGACCAGGGAGGAAGGGAGAAACCGCGTCACCGAGAGGGATGAGCACTGTGCGCCGGCCGTGGCCGATTGTTGTCGCCAGCAGAGTGGCGATGTCTTCCGTGATCAATGGCGTGATGACCAGCAACGTGCACCCCAGGGGGATCGTGGGGATCGCCGCGGCGATTGTCTGTGCAAACGGGAGTGTGGCATTTGCTCCCAGCCTGGCCAGGCCGGTCATCAGAGCGAGTTGCTGCGCAACGCCGCGGGCGACTGGCACGTGCAGCGCCTGGTCAGAGCCAGTGACAACGCCATTGGCCCGCAGCCCAACCGAGTAGCGCTGGTCGAGCGCCCACACGGCAAACGATGCCGCGATCTCGATCGAGAGCTCCACGTTGTCGAGGTGCACGCCCTCCCACGCATGCTCGAACGAGTCGAGATTGAGCAGGATCATCATCGACAGGGTCGTGACCGGTTCCTGAATCTTGACCTGCAACCGCGACTGCCGAGCCGTCGCCTTCCAGTGAATAGAGCGAAAAGGGTCCTCCGGCCGGTAGTCGCGCAAACCAGCGATTCGTAGCGGGTCGGTGACGGGCGTTCTGGCAACGATGCTGTCTCCCAGGGGTCGCTGAGCGGGCAGGAGCAAGTCGTCGAGCGAATGCACGCGAGGATAGACGATGAGCTCGAGATTTGCCGATTCATCCGACCGGGTGGAGAAGAAGCCGAACGGGTCACCTGAACGCAGGGTTGCCGGTCCAATAACGTGCGCTCCACGAGCAGAGCATTCGAGCGGAATGCGCCAGGTTTGCTGTTGCCACGGTCTGAGATGGCCGGTTAGATGGATGAGCCGCCTTCCAGACGACCCAACCAGCGTCGACCGTTGCGTCATGGCAAGCATCGATTCATGCACTGACTCGTCCATCTTCAGCGACGTTGCCGGTAACGGCTTGCGATTGGTCACAGTGAGACGTAGCTGAACGATATCTCCGGGAAATGCCCGATCGAAATCAAGTGATCGCGAAAACTCCAGCTCGGCCAGCATGACGCCATTCCATGTTCTGGAGATGAACACGGTAGCCAGGACGATGGCGCCGCAGAGGGCCAGCGCCACGGTCTGAGTTGCCAGGCCGACCAGCAGCACAATCGCCGCGGCCCACCGCCAGAGTCGTGTGAAATACAGATTCCGGCTCGTGCCGTGGCTCAACGAGGCCAGCAGATTATCGAGCTTGCGGCGGGGAAAGATCATTGCTCAGCCTGAAGGCCGATCGATCCTTCCACCGGAACGGTGGTCCGATCCAGTATTTCCCGGACAACGGCCGCCGCCGTGCGTCCCCGCAGCATGGCCTCAGGCGCGAGGGTGATTCTATGCGCAAGCACATGAGGGGCCGCCGTTTTGACATCATCCGGCAAAACTTCCGCGCGCCCAGCAATTGCCGCCAGAGCCTGGCTCGAACGCGCCAGAGCAATGGACGCGCGCGGGCTGGCGCCAAGGCGAACAACCGAATGCTCGCGGGTTGCCCGCACGAGTTTCGTCAGGTACGCCCTGATGTCATCACTGATATAGATCCGGCGGGTCGCCGCGATCAGCTCTTTTGACCGCTCGGGAGTGGTCACGGGTTCGATGTGAACCGGGTCACTGCTTGCTCGGGCGATGATCTCGACTTCTTCCGACTCGGATGGGTATCCAATCGCCAATCGCATCATGAACCTGTCGATCTGCGCTTCGGGCAGGGGAAAGGTCCCCTCCAGCTCGATCGGGTTCTCGGTGGCAATTACCAGGAATGGTCTCGGCAGCGCTAAGGTTTCGCCTTCGACGGAGACCGTTCGCTCCTCCATCGCTTCGAGCAATGCAGACTGCGTGCGCGGCGTGGCGCGGTTGATCTCATCGGCAAGCACGACATTGGAGAAGACCG
>JBFWRO010000183.1:0-6215 GCA_050248865.1 Thermomicrobiales bacterium
TGAGCGCGTGCTCGTTCACCATCGGCAACGATGGCAGAGAGCTCCCGGCGGCGTTTGAGCGGAACGAGTGAGCCGCATTTCAGCTCATCCTCAGCGCACTTCGCCGCTTCCATCCGGCGGGCGAGGTCAACTTCGCCCTGCATGGTGAGGAGGTCAGTTTCGCCAATTTGCTGGAGGTACAGACGCACGGAATCGCCGACGCCTGACTGCTGGTCCGCAGCGGCCTGTCGCTCCTCGGCGGCCAGCTGATTGCGAGAAGCAAGGGAGGAGGGAGCCTGTTCGAGGACCTCGATTCCCTCACTGACCAGAGAGGTATAAAAATCGTCGAGATTCTCGACGTGCTCTTCGATATTCGGAAATAGCGCGATTATTTCGTCTGCAAGTACGAACCCCTGATCGCGGCCCTTCGCCAAGAGATCCGTCATCATTCAGAATGTCTCCGTCCCGTCTCATCGCCACTGCCGGAGCACGAATCACTCCGGGCAATTCACAGAAGTTGTGCACATTCGATCGTGGCAGCCGACAGCGCGAGGCAGATGCGGGAGGCTGCCATACGATGCTATGTGAGACATTCAGGAACATCGTTGTTTACTGAACACGAGAAAGAAAATACCACACTGACGCGTGGATTTCAAGGTCTTGTAAACAGATTACAAGTTGAATTCCCGTTAAGGGGCGGATGATATACTTTACCGGTTACAGTGCTGCGGAACACAGGTGGAAATGCGATGTCTGGTCACTCCAAATGGTCAACGATCAAGCGACAAAAAGGCGCCAAGGATGAGAAGCGGGGTCAGCTGTTTACCAAGCTGGCACGGGAAATCACTGTCGCGGCGAGATCTGGCATTCCCGATCCTGAATCGAATTTCAGGCTGCGTATCGCCGTGCAAAAAGCACGCGCGGAAAATATGCCGCGAGACAACATCGAGCGCGCGATCGAGCGGGCGGCGGGAACCTCGGGAGCGGACAACTTCGATGAGGTGAGTTACGAAGGATTCGGCCCCGGCGGGGTCGCGGTGGTGATTCAGGCACTCACCGACAATCGCAATCGCACGGTTGGAGAAGTGCGCTCCGTACTCACACGGGCCGGAGGGACCCTCGGCGAATCGGGGAGCGTTGGCTGGATGTTCGACTCAGTTGGCTCGATTCTGGTCACTGCGGCCGATACCGATCCCGAAGAACTCGCGCTCGTGGCTATTGACTCCGGCGCGCAGGATGTCCAGATCGACGATGACGTGGTTGAGATCATCACGGAGGTGCCCGATCTGCACAAGGTTCAGGATGCTCTGGTCAATGCTGGATACGACGTTCAGTCAGCTGAACCGACGATGCGCGCCAAGACGCCAATGGAAATCGACGAGCAAACCGCGATCAAGACCATTCGCATGCTGGAGAAGCTGGAAGAACTGGACGACGTTCAACAGGTTTACTCCAACCTGGAGATTACCGACGATATTCTCGCCGCGGTCAGTTAACCGGCACCCCTGCGGATGATCATTTTTGGCGTGGATCCGGGTACCGCTCGCATGGGCTTCGGCGTAATCGAATACGACGGCAGTTCGTCGCAGCTGATCGAACATGGTGTGCTGGAAACCAGCGTAGACACCTCGATGCCCTATCGGCTTCGGGAACTTTACGAGCAGTTAACGGATCTGATGGGCACGCATAACCCGGCAGTGGTAGCGATCGAGGCACTCTTTTTTGCGCGGAACGTCACGACCGCGATTTCTGTCGGTCAGGCGCGTGGCATTGTCCTTCTGGCGGCGGCAATGCGTGACCTGGCAGTGCATGAATACAGTCCTTCCGAGATCAAGTATTCCGTGGCTGGATATGGCAAAGCCGACAAGCCCCAGATGCAGGAAATGGTCCGTATGATTCTCGGGCTTGCCGCGGTTCCCCATCCTGACGATGCTGCAGATGCGGTTGCCGTGGCAATTTGTCACGCTCATCATTCCTCCGGTTACGGCGCCTTCGTGGACGCCAGTCGGTAGCCGTGGCTGTCGGTGAGCGACTTGACATCGTTCTTGTCGAGCGGGGCATCGCCGAGAGCCGGTCAAAGGCACAGGCGTTGATTCTGGCTGGCGATGTCGAAGTCGACGGGGTTCGGGTGACCAGGGCCGGTCATCGAGTACTGCCCGCTCATGCCGTCACATTGCGGGCCAGACAGCGATTCGTCAGTCGCGGTGGCGAGAAGCTCCAGGCAGCGCTGGACGCATTTGCAGTCACCGTGGCCGGCTGCGTCTGTGCAGATATTGGCGCGAGCACCGGGGGGTTCACCGATGCGCTGTTGCAGGCCGGCGCAGCACGCGTGTACGCCATCGACGTGGGCTATGGTCAACTCGATCTGCGACTGCGCAACGACCCGAGAGTGGTGATTATGGATCGCGTCAATGCGCGCTATCTCGAGGAACTGCCGGAGCCGGTCGATTTCGTCAGCGTCGATGTGTCCTTCATCTCGCTCAGCCTGATCCTTCCCGTTGTGGGCCGATTGCTCAGCGACGCGGGCGAGTGCGTGGCTCTGGTCAAGCCTCAGTTCGAGGCTGGACGCAGGGAGGTTGGCAAAAAGGGTGTTGTGCGTGACCCAGCCATCCATCGACGCGTACTGGAGTCTGCAGGCGACTGGGCGATTCGCGAAGGTCTTGTCGTCAGGGGCCTGATGCGATCTCCTTTGAAAGGGCCCGAAGGCAATATCGAGTTTCTGTTGTTTCTGGGAAGAGGGGAAGGCGACGTCGATGTGCTTTCGCCCCTGATCGAGCCGGTCCTGGAGTCAGGCAATGCTTAGAGGCTCACCTTTCGATCATTTGCGGCGAGCGCTCGACGCGGACGACACTCCAGAACCGGAGGTCGGTGGCGTGCGGGCGGATATCCTGCGGGCCGAACGCTGTGGTATCCCGGAGATCGTGTACTGCCACGGGAAATCCGTCGAAGCGATCGCCACCGCGTGTAAACGCCTGGCGGACCGGGGAACCCGAGTGCTGGCGACCCGCTGCGACCCAGCACTCGTGCAAGCTTTGCAACAGGATCTCCAATCCGCCGGACTTCAGGTTCAGTATGTGCCTGTGGCAAAAACTCTGATGGTTCAGCGGGAAGATGCTTCTGAACCGCCCGATGCCGGGACGATCGGTCTGCTGACGGCTGGGACATCTGACTGGAGCGTCGCCGTGGTAGCAAAAATGGTCGCAGAGGCCGCAGGATGCCGGGTCCTCGCCTTTCAGGACTGTGGAGTGGCCGGATTGCACAGACTGGTCGAACCTCTGGAAGCGCTCGTCCGGGAGGACGTGCCGGTGATCATCGTGGCAGCCGGAATGGACGGCGTTCTGCCATCGGTTGTGGCGGGTCTCGTGGATATCCCGGTGATTGCCTTGCCGACTTCGACGGGGTATGGGCATGGCGGCGGCGGCGAAGGCGCGCTGACAACGATGCTGCAGTCGTGCGCACCCGGCGTGGCGGTGGTGAATATCGACAACGGTGTGGGGGCCGGTTCGATGGCGGCACTGATCGCGATGCGCGTCAGCCGGGAGCGGTCAACTCAGCAGCCCGGCGGAGGATGATCGCGGCGGCCTCCGCTGGCGTGAGGCGATGTTCGATCAGGTCCCGGGCCAAATCCTCAAATGCGGGCTCGCCAATCAGTGGATCGATCATGGACGAAAGCGCCGCGCGCACTGCCCCCCGGACCATTGCCGCCTCCTTTACTGCCAACTGGCCGGAATCCTTCAGCCAGTCCATATGACGATCGAGGTTGCGGATGAGCTCCTCGACGCCCTCTCCTGTCTCTGCAGACGTGACGATAACGGGAGGTGTCCAGTCGTTTCCGCGGCCGGCAAGGCCCATCGTTCCTTTTAGATCGCGACTGACTCGATGAGCCCCGGGAAGGTCTCCTTTGGTGACCACATAGATATCGGCAAGCTCCATGATTCCGGCTTTGAGCATCTGCACGCTATCGCCTGCACCGGGCGCTTCCACCAGGACGAGCGTATGGGCATAGTCGATGATCGAAAACTGGTTCTGCCCGGCTCCGACTGTTTCGATGACGACGAAGTCGAAGCCCGCGGCAGCGAATAGCCTGGTCATGCCGGGGATGACTGCCGCAAGCCCATCGACATGATGACGAGCAGCGACGCTGCGCACAAAGACGCCCGGCAGGAGCGACGCCTGCGACATACGGATGCGATCACCGAGCGTGGCGCCGCCAGAGAGCGGACTGGTTGGATCGACCGCAATTACGGCAATCGAGCGACCGGCGTCGGAAACGCGCGTGGCGAGCGCGGCCAGCAATGAGCTTTTGCCCGAGCCAGGCGGACCTGTCAGTCCTACAACATGAGATGGATTCTGAGGTACCGGCAGCAAGGCGTGCAACTCGACAGCCGGGGAGCCACCGCGTTCGAGCAACGTGGCCAATTGCGCGAGGGACCGCTGGTCGCCAGCAAGCGCGGCGCTCAGCAATTGGTCAGTTCGCATCGATGCCCGCATTGGCAAGGCGATCGCGCACGTAGTCAATGGCCACACGCATCGAGGTTCCTGGCCCGAAGACCCGGGAAATGCCCATGTCCTGGACGGCGGGGAGGTCACGGGCGGGAATGGTGCCCCCAGCGATAACAAGGATGTCGTCGAGACCTCGGGACCGCAATTCTTCCATGATTCTGGGAAAAAGCGTCATGTGGGCCCCTGAGAGAATGCTCAGTCCAACGACGTCGACATCCTCCTGCATTGCGGCATTGGCAATCATCTCCGGCGTCTGGAACAGCCCGGTGTAGATGACTTCGAATCCGGCATCGCGAAATGCCCGGGCCATGACCTTCGCACCCCGGTCATGCCCATCGAGACCTGGTTTGGCAATGAGCATGCGAACAGGGCGGTCTGAGGACAGGGTGCGCTGTTGAGGTTCAGTCGTATTCATAGAAGCCTCTTCCGCATTTGCGGCCGAGATAACCGGCGGCGACCATCCGGCGCAGCAGGGGTGCCGGGCGGTAGCGATCCTCTCCGAGATCGCGATGAAGAACGTCCATAATCGCCAGGCAAATATCGAGGCCGACCAGGTCGGCCAGCGCCAGCGGACCGATCGGGTGACTTGCGCCCAGCTTCATGATCGTGTCGATCTCGTCCTTGCTGGCGATTCCCTGCTCCAGAATGACGATCGCCTCATTGATCATTGGCATAAGGAGCCGGTTGGCGACAAACCCCGGGGCGTCCTGGACGACCACTGGGGCCTTGCCAACTACCGAGGCCAGCGCAGTCGCGGCGAAGATGGCCTCGTCCGAGCTCTGCATAGCCCGGACGACTTCGACCAGGGAAAGAACAGGCACCGGATTGAAGAAGTGCATGCCAACGACGCGCTCTGGATGCAGTGAACCTGCCGCAATGGCGGTGACCGAAATGGACGACGTATTCGAGGCGACGAATCGGGCCGAGGAATTGACCGCATCGACTTGACGAAAAACCTCCTGCTTGATGGGCAGGTCCTCGAAAACGGCTTCGATGACACCAGCCGCCTCGCCGAGCAAGGTCCAATCGGTTTCCAGGGTAATGTTGGCGATTGCCTGATCCGCGGATGTCGGCGTCAGCGACTCTTTCTTGACCAGCCTGTCCAGACTCGATTGAATCCGAGAGCGCCCGCGATCGAGATCCTCGCGTGTCCGATCGATCATGATGACCGACATGCCAGAGGTTGCAAGCACCTGCGCGATACCGCTTCCCATCGTGCCACTGCCCACCACGGCGACTCGAGTTCCCGGATCCCAGTTCATGATCCTGACTCGCTTCCTGGCGCGTCAGTAGCGCTCGCTGACGCGAGCGCGGGCCGGGCGTTGATCGCGTTCATTGCCGGGATCGAGCCAGCTTCCAGCCAAATGATGACACCAGACGCCGCCCGGTCGATGATCGACGGCAGATTGGATCGTTCAGCGGGTGAGAACGTCGAAAGAACATGAGCCTTCGCCGCGGATTGGCCTCGCCCGATACCAATGCGGAGCCTCGGTACATCGCTGGTGCCAAGGGCCTGAATGACCGATGTCAAACCGTTGTGCCCTCCAGCGCTGCCTCGTTCGCGCATGCGAAGCTGTCCAAACTCGAGATCAAGATCATCGTACACGACCAGGATGTCGTGGGATTCGGCCTTGTACCACTGCTGAATCTGACGCACTGCATCGCCGCTCAGGTTCATGTATGTCTGCGGTTTCGCGAGTATGATTTTTTCTCCTGACAGCCGTGTTTCCCAG
>JBFWRO010000184.1:0-6190 GCA_050248865.1 Thermomicrobiales bacterium
ACAGTCGAACAGGATTCCCGCCATGGCCAGAGAGAGCCTGGAGGAACTGGAAGGATTGCTGACGTATGTGGAGGCGGAACTGAGGACATGATGGCCGGACCTGATTCCAATGGCGCACTCCGATCTGTCGATAATCTCCAGGCCGCTTCGTCGAGCGACCTGCCGACGTTTTCGCGGCGCGACGTGTCCTTCAACAGTGTCGACTGGCGGCGCCGGATCGTTACTGCGCGCAGCACGGGAGCTGCCGACGTCACGCTGGCGGGCGGGCAGGTGGTCAATGTCTTTACCGGAGAGCTGGAAGAGGCGAATGTCGCTATCACCGCTGGACGCATCGCTGGCGTTGGCAATTACAGCAGGCCGGGGGAATACATCGACTGCCGGGGAAAATTCATTGCTCCCTCCTTTGTCGACCCGCATATCCACCTGGAGAGCTCTCTTGTCTGGGCGCCGGAGTTTGCTCGCGCAGTGATCCCTCATGGCACAGGGGCCGTCGTGACTGATCCACATGAGATCGCGAACGTGGCCGGACTGAGGGGTGTCGAAGCGCTTCGTCAGGCAGCCGCTCACTTGCCGATGCATGTCCGCTTCACCGCCCCCTCCTGCGTTCCGGCAAGCGCGTGGGAGAGCCCGGGCGCCGCGTTTGGTCATCGCGAAGTGGCTGAGATGTTGAGTTGGCCGGAGACTGTGGGCCTTGGTGAATTGATGAATCTCAGCGGGGCGGTCTCTGGTGATTCGAGCATGGGACGCAAGCTCGCAGCCGCCGAAGGCCGACGAAAAGACGGGCACGCTCCCAGTGTGCGAGGATCGTCCCTCCAGACATACCTCGCATCCGGTATTCACTCTGATCATGAGTCGACTTCGCTCGATGAAGCGTATGAGAAGTTGCGATCCGGACTGATGATCATGATTCGGGAAGGAACCTCTGCACGGAATCTGCAGGCATTGCTTCCTCTGGCGACGGGGTTGACCCAGGCGCGTTGCACGTTCTGCTCGGACGATCGCGATGTGCTCACGTTGCTCGAAGAGGGCCACATCGATTCGATCGTGCGCGCGGCAATCGCGCAGGGACTCGACCCAGTCGTGGCTATTCGCATGGCGACCTGGAATGCTGCCGATTACTGGCGTCTGGATGGCATTGGCGCCGTGGCGCCCGGTTACGAGGCGAATCTGATCGTGCTCGACAGCCTCGAAGCTGTCAGAGTTTCCATGACCCTGTTTCAGGGGGAAGTGGTGGCCCGAGAGGGAGCGATGACGGTCGAGTTACCGGAGGCGTCTCCGCCTGAGTGGCTGATGTCTTCGATCAATGTCGCCCCGCTGACAGTCGCATCGCTCCGGCTTCCTCCCGAAGCAGCAACGCGGGCGGTGGTCGTCGAAGATGGCCAGATCGTTACCGGCATCGAACGTCGCCTGGAGCCGAAGGTGTCCGGCGGCGATGCGGTTGCGGATCTCGATCGAGACTTGCTGAAACTGGTCTGCATCGAGCGACACCACGCGACGGGACGCGTCGGGGCGGGATATGTGAAGGGTTTCGGGTTGCGAGGGGGAGCCATTGCGAGCTCGATTGCCCATGACGCCCACAATATCGTGGCTGTTGGCGTCGCCGATACCGACATCCTCGCGGCCGTCGAGGCAATAGTCGCGATGCAGGGGGGACTCGTTGTGGTCCGCGATTCCCAGGTTGTTGCCCGACTGCCTTTGCCGGTTGGAGGCATCATGTCCGATCAGCCGATTCGGGAAGTATCGGAGGGGGTGCATGCGGTCGACGAGGCGGCAAGGAGTCTGGGAAGCTCGCTGCGCTCACCGTTTGGCGTGCTTGCATTCGTGGCGCTCTCAGTCATTCCCCATGCCCGGATCACCGATAAGGGATTCGTGACGTTCTGAGAGCGATCGTGACCAGAGGCCGCGAGTTCGTGTCAGTGATACACTAACTCATTCTGTTGCGCGGTCTGCGCAGCAGCCGATCTTGCCCTGGAGCACCTCATGACCCTTGCGACTCGTCCAGAGGCGATGCTGGATAGCCAGTTCGCACATGTCATGCGATACGACGCCGTGGTGATTGGCGCGGGAGTCGCCGGGCTCTCGTTCGCACTCAGGTTGCCCGGGGGATTTCGCATCGCTTTGCTGACCAAGGGGACCTTAGGCGAGAGCAATACCCGCTACGCGCAAGGGGGTATTTCAGCTGCCATTGGTCCGGATGATTCGCCCCTGCTGCATGAGGAGGACACCCTGGCGGCTGGCGCCGGTTTGTGTGATCCGGCCGCTGTGCGCGCTTTGGTGGAAGGCGCTCCGGAAGCGGTCGAATGGCTGACTTCGATTGGAGCACAATTCGATATCGACCAGTCTGGACATATCGCGCTCGGGAAGGAGGCGGCGCACAGCCGTCACCGTGTCCTGCATGCCGGGGGTGACGCCACCGGCGCGGAGGTCGAGCGAGCGATGGCTGTCGCAGTTCGCCAACGACCTGGTATCGACATTTTCGAAAATGCCTTCGCGCTCGATTTGATCACGAAAGAAGGAGCGTGTCAGGGGCTGTATTGCTGGTTGCCTTCGCATCGTGCGCCCGTGCGGTTCGAGTCGCAGGTGGTTGTGCTGGCCGCCGGAGGAGCCGGGCAGGTCTGGGCGGTGACATCGAATCCACCTGGGGCAACTGCCGACGGGCTGGCCATGGCCTTGCGGGCTGGAATTGCCGTCGCCGACCTGGAGTTCGTGCAATTTCACCCCACTGTTCTGGCTGTTCCGGGGACCGATGCGTTTCTCGTGACTGAAGCGGTCCGGGGTGAGGGCGCCTACCTGCGGGACAGCGATGGTCGCCGCTTCATGGAGACGATTCATCCGCTGGCGGAGCTGGCGCCGCGAGATGTCGTGGCCCGGGGAATTCAGTCGACGATGGCGTCCACTTCGACACAGCAGGTCTTTCTCGATTTGCGTCACCTGGATGGCGAAGCGATGACTGCCCGTTTTCCGACGATTACCCGTGAGTTGAACCGACGGGGCTTGAGCATTGGCGAGGACCTCATTCCCGTCGCACCTGCCGCCCACTACTTTATCGGCGGCGTAGCGGCGGAAACGGACGGCCGCTCGAGCATGCCGGGACTTTTGGCGCTCGGCGAAGCGGCCTGCTCGGGCGTCCACGGAGCGAACCGGCTGGCCAGCAACTCCCTCCTCGAGGGACTCGTGTTTGGCAAGTCCGCTGCCGAATATTTTGGCGGGCAATTCACACCAGGCGGCGGAATGGCGATCGCGCTTCCCCCTGGAGAGACGGGAGCCGTCGAGATGCACGGCAACGTCGAGGTCAGCCGAATTGTTTCCGCTATCCAGACGACGATGAGCGCGCATGCCGCCGTTGTGCGTGATGCGGCTGGATTGCAGGAGGCATCGCGCGTCATCGGCTCGCATATCGAAGAGCTCGCGAACTTGAAAGCCCGTGGGAAAGCCTTTTGGGAGGCATTGAATCTTGGCCAGGCGGCGCTGGCGATTCTAGGCTCTGCTCAGTTCCGGGTCGAGAGCCGGGGCGCCCATTACCGAGCCGATCATCCGGAAACTGACATTCGTCTCGATGGCCAGCATACGATCCACGATCCTGTTTCAGCCAGCTGGACATATGGCAACCTGTCGGATCGTATCGGTTCGGGTGGCGAGGCCATCCCGGACGTCTCCCGGCGGTAATGTGACCGTCTCCCGGGACGCATTCGGGTACGTGGACGCGGTTGCCGCGATCGAGGCGCGAAGCGCGCTTGGCGAGGGCTACGTCGCTACGCCTGTCAATCAAAAAGATGTTCTGGCGCGCAATCTGCGACGCATGCGGCTCCTGCTCGAGAGGCTCGGTGATCCACAGCACACGCTGCAGATCGTTCATGTCGCGGGGAGCAAGGGCAAGGCCACGACTGCTGCACACGTGGCAAACATTCTGACGGCAGCGGATGCTCGTTGCGGGCGGTTCATCTCCCCACACTTGAACAGCTGGCGAGAGCGCATCGCCATTGGCGACGAGCTGATCTCGGGTGCGGAATTTGCATCACACATCGCCGATGTTCTCGAGGCCGCGGAGTGGCTGGAAGGGCAATACCCACCGATTGGCCGGGTGAATGCGTTCGAGCTCCTGCTTGCCGGGGCGCTCGACTTTTTTCGATATCGTTCCTGCTCTCACGCGGTTGTCGAGGTGGGTCTCGGAGGACGCTTCGATCCTACGAATGTGCTCGACACCGACGTTTCCGTGATTACGCAACTGGAACTGGAGCATACCGCTATTCTGGGACCAACACTGGCCGACATCGCCTGGAACAAGGCCGGGATCTTCAAACCTGGAGTCATCGCGGTGGCTTTGGAGAGTGGCGAAGCCGCCACCACGACGCTCGAACGCGTGGCCGAAGAGACTGGTTCGCCCCTCCGACTTGAAGCACGTGACTGGGCGTGGCGGGTGACGGACGGCCTGGTCACCGTGGAAACGGCCGACCAGACAGTCAACGGCATTGCGCCGGCAATGCCGGGGCGGCATCAACAGCGCATCGCGGCGCTAGCGGCCGTCGTCACGCAGCAATCGAAGCGGGATCGTCAGATGCTCTCTCAGGAGTATGTACGCCTGGGCATCAGCCGGACGCGTCTTCCCGGGCACTTCGAGGTTGTGGAGGCCGGTGGACAGCGGTTCGTGCTGGATGTTGGGCACACACCCGAATCGATCGAGGCGCTCACCGAAGCCCTGGAATCTGCAGGGATTCGCGGTTACCGGGTGATCGCCGGATTTCTCAGTGACAAGGCCATCGGCAGCATGCTCAGCGCTCTGGCGTTGTCGACGGTGGGGAGCATCGATGCCGTGACCGTCCGCAGTCCGCGTTCAGCCAGTCTGGCAGAGCTCGCGGATGCGAGAGTCAACGTGGCAACGCCGATCGCGCTGCATTCACAGTTGGCTGACGTGCTTTTCCCAGAAGGCTCTCAGGTTGCTGCTCCAGAATGGACGGTAATTACCGGATCCACCGCGCTTGTCGCTGAAGCGAGGGAACGGCTGGGTCTGGTAGATCGTTTCCTTTAGCAGGTGCGCGACATTTCGAATTCGTCATTATGAATAGTCCATCAGGTAGACTGGCACAGAGCGTGCCGATCGAGCGGAATCGGCGTACTCCTGCTGGGAAGGACATCCCAATTGGCAACTCAGACGTATAGCAAAGTGACGCCTACCCGTGGGAAGGGCATCCGCGACGCCCACCCTCGGGAGCTGAGCCGGAAAAAAGATTCAGGGTGCGAGGATGACCGAACGCCCTGAGCTTCGACTGGCGAATGACGCGGACCTGATCGCACAGGCGGCCGGAGGCAATCCGGCGGCGCTCGAGACACTGTACGATCGATATTCCCGTGTCGTCTTTTCTTTCGCTCTGAGGATCGTCGGAGACCCTCTGGTAGCGGAGGAGATCCTGCAGGAGGTGTTCTTTCGGGCCTGGCAGCAAGGGGGCTCGTTTCAAGCCAGCCGTGGATCTCTGGTGACGTGGTTGCTGAGCATTACTCACAACATGTCGATCGATGAGATTCGAAAGCGGAACCGGCGGCCGCAGCGCGCGGACTCATCGGAACCTGAGCAGTTGCTCGCCGGTGTCAGCGATGAGTCGGTCAATGTGGAGGATGAGGTGTGGCTGGGGAGTTTGCGGGAGTCGATTCTGGAGGCCCTCTCGCAGCTGCCAGCTGCGCAACGAGAACCCATCGAAATGGCGTATTTTCAGGGGTTGACGCAACGGGAAATTGCCGAGAGCCTCGGTGAGCCATTGGGAACCATCAAGACCCGAATGCGTCTTGGAATGCTGAAACTGCGGGAGTTTTTGGGGAACGACGTGAGCGACATCGTGGAACGAGCGGAAGCGGATGTCGCCTGATTCGAGTCCAGCGGATCATTCGGTGGGTCTCGAGGAAGTGAGTGAATCAGTGCAGGCAGCAAGCGGACGGGACATGGATTGTTCAGCCGTCCAGGATGCGGCGCATGACTACGCCATGGGGACCCTCGATTCGAAGGGGCGAGATGCTATCAGCGCACATTGCCACCGCTGCCCTGACTGTTCTTCTCTCGTCAACGAGATCTCCTCAACAGTGTCGCTGCTGGCGTTTGCCGTGAAGTCGGTCGCTCCACCTGCAAGCGCCAAGGCCGCGCTGTTTGCCCGCATTGACCAAAGCTCGCCCTCGAGTGAGACTCCAGCGTCAGGGGAAAGCA
>JBFWRO010000185.1:0-6177 GCA_050248865.1 Thermomicrobiales bacterium
AAAAGGCATACACCACCTCGCACTGACCGATCATGGGGTGATGTATGCCGCAATGGACTGGCACAACATACTGACCGAAGGCGGTCTCCATCCGATTATCGGCATGGAAGCCTACTTTTCCGACGGGCCCGCCAGAGCACCCGATCCCGACGCCAGTGAGGACGAGCGAAAACGCCGCCGGCGCTCCTACCACCTGCTGCTCCTCGCCCAAAACAACACTGGCTACCGCAATCTGCTCCGTCTTGCCTCTCGTGCCAGTCTCGAAGGATTCTATTACCGTCCACGCGTCGATCGTGAAATGCTCGCCCAGCATTCCGCCGGATTGATTGTCACCTCGGCCTGTCTGGGTGGGCCCGTCGCTCAGAACTTCCTCCGCGAGCAGCCCGATGCCGCTCGCGATTTTGCTGGTTCGCTGGCGGAAATATTCGGCCGGGAGCGGTTTTTCATCGAACTGCAGGACCACGGTTTGAAGGAACAGCGAGCAGTCAACCCTGAACTCATTTCCCTGGCCCGCTCATTCGATTTGCCACTCGTGGCCACGAACGACGTTCACTACTGCAATCAGGTCGACGCCCCCGCGCAGGATCTGCTGGTCTGTATCCAGACAAACACCACGCTCGACGATCCAAAGCGGCTGAAGCAGGAGACGGATGAGCTCTTCCTGAAATCGCCAGAGGAAATGTGGGAAAGGTTTGCAGAAGTACCAGAGGCGCTGACCAATACGCTGCGCATCGCGGAAATGTGCGAGCTCGATTTGACGACTGGCGAGTATCAGTTGCCCGACTTCGCGCCGCCGCCGGGAATGTCGAATCACGAGTACCTCGAGTCGCTTTGCCGGGAAGGCGCCCGTGCCTACTACGGTCACGATACCGGAGAGGTAGGTGAGCGTCTGGCCTACGAGCTTGGCGTCATTGGGCAGATGAAACTGACCAACTACTTCTTGGTCGTCTGGGATTTTGTGAAATTCGCCAGGGACAATGGCATTCTGGTCGGTCCTGGTCGCGGATCGGCCGCGGGCAGCATGGTCTCTTTCACCCTGGGCATCACCGCGCTCGATCCACTCAAGCATGGGCTGCTCTTCGAGCGATTCCTCAATCCTTCCCGGATTTCCATGCCGGATATCGACATCGACTTCGCGGATGACCGCCGTCAGGAAGTCATCGACTATGTCGTTCACAAGTACGGCGAGGACCGCGTCGCCCAGATCATCACCTTCGGAACGATGGCCGCCAAGGGGTCGGTTCGCGACGTTGGACGCGCGATGGGGATGCCGATTCCCGAAGTCGACCGCGTCGCGAAGCTCATACCTAATGCACCGAAAATCCACCTCGACGAGGCCATTGAGCGCGTTCCCGAGCTTCGCACGATTTATGAGAATGAACCGGCGCTCCGGAATCTGATCGACAACGCCAGAAAGGTCGAGGGGATCGCCCGGCACTCGTCCACTCACGCGGCCGGTGTCGTCATTTCGCGGGGGCCGCTCATTGACACTGTCCCGCTGCAGCGAACCGGTGGCAAGAGCGAAGGAGAGATCACAACCCAGTTTCCCATGGGGCAACTGGAGAGTCTCGGACTGCTCAAAATTGATTTCCTCGGCCTGACCACATTGACCATCATCGGCAAAGCGGTCGAGCTGGCGAGGGCCAAGGATCCGTCACTGACAGTCGAGAACATTCCGCTCGAAGATGAAGAAGCCTACGCCCTGCTGCGCAGAGGTGAAACTCACGGCATCTTCCAGCTGGAAGGTGGAATGACCACCCGGATGACGGTTGACGTAGCGCCTGAGCGTTTCGAGGACATCATCGCGCTCAAGGCCTTGATTCGGCCTGGTCCGATGGAAAACGCGCCGGAGTATATCGGACGCAAGCACGGAAAACTCGAGATAAGCTACATGCACCCCGATCTCGAACCGATCCTCAAAGAAACCTATGGCATCGCGGTTTATCAGGAACAGGTGATGCAGGTTGCCAACGCAATCGCCGGGTTCACGCTGGCCGAAGGCGACGGGCTGCGAAAGGCAATGGGAAAGAAGAACCAGGAGTTCTTCGAATCATACCGAGCACCCTTTATCGAAGGCGCTGCCAATCATGGATTGAGCGACCGGCTAGCCAACGATATCTTCGATTTGCTCGGAAAGTTCGGCAACTACGGATTCAACAACTCGCACAGCGCCGCCTACGCGGTCATTGGGGCGCAGACTGCGTTCCTGAAAGCGCACTATCCGGTCGAGTTCATGGCCGCGATGTTGAGTTCGAGCAGCGACAATGTTGACCGCATTGTCCTCGATGTTGCGGAGTGCCGTCGCCTGAAAGTCCCAGTGCTCGGTCCCAGCGTCAACGCATCGGAAGTGGACTTTACCGTCGAGAAACTGCCGGACGACCAGGAGGGCATACGCTTCGGCCTGGGGGCAATCAGAAACGTCGGGCGTGGCGCTGCCGAAGCAATCGTCTCCACGCGGAAGGAGCTGCCCGGCGCGAGATATGGCTCGCTGGACGACTTCTGCGAATCGATCGACTGGACGAAAATCTCCCGGCGAGTTGCCGAATCACTTGGCCGGGCGGGTGCATTCGATGATTTCGGTTTGCGCCGAACCGTCCTCAACGTGCTCGAACCCACGATCGCCTCGGCGATCGATCGTCAGAAGGCGGCCGCCAAAGGGCAGCTGGGATTCGATTTGCAGGTTGCCGCGGCGCCTCAACATTCGGGAACGTCGATCCCGAAGATAAACGGCCTGGCTGAGGATTTGCCGATGAAACAGCGCCTCACCTGGGAGCGAGAGTTGCTCGGTGTCTACATTAGTGAGCACCCGGTCGAAGAGGCGCTGAGAAAGGTCGGGTTTGGCGGACGGGTGCAGATTGCCGAGCTCCCGTCATATGGACACGATGCCCGGGTGCGCCTTATCGCCAGAGTGAACGGCCTTCGGCGACTCGTAACCCGGACGGGCAAGTCGATGGCCGTGGCCGACCTCGAGGATTTGACGGGCTCGATCGAAATGGTCTTGTTCCCGAACAAATATGCGGAGATCGGCGACGCGCTGGAGGTCGACGGCATTCTTGACGTGTTCGCGCGATACGAAGTCCGCGATGACCGCGTCCAACTGATTTGCGAGCGGATTTCACAGGAAATCGAGCCGCTCGTGCGTCCAGAACGCGCAGTGCACCTGAGATTTCCCGCCCTCGAAGCAGACACCGAGCTGGTCGACCTGATGCGTGGCATCGATCGAGTGCTGAAAGAGCATGAAGGCGACGATCGAGTGGTCTTCCACCTGAGTGTCGGCGGACAGGAGCGCGCGCTGCGTAGCCGGTCGCTTACGGTCGAGGCGGACCCGGATCTGATAGAAGAACTGGAAGGACTTCTCGGACCGGGCGCGGTGACGGTCGATGCTCCAGAACTGGCGATGGCGATCAGCGCCTGATCGAACTCGTGTTTCGTCAGCGAACGAGGGAAGCGGCATCTGCGCCCGGTTCCAGTCCGGTGGGGTGTGTCGATTGCCACTGGGCCTGGATCTGCTCTGGATGCGCTGAAATATAAAAAATCGTGTCGGCCGCTCGCGCCATGGTCGAAGCTTTGCGAAAAGCTGCCTCTTCAGTGGAAAAGGGCAGTACGACGGGAGGTACCGCGTTGCGATTTGCACCTTCGCGGATCAGCGACCAGTCGTATCCATCCGTTGCACGGCCCGTCGCGACAAAAAGCGCCGAGCTGACCCGCCCCAGCAGTCGGCCAACCTCTGCAAAATCTTCACTCGGCACGCCTTCGAGACGACCGATAACGGTCAGGAGTCGTGCGTGCCGGTAATCGCGTAGCGCCCGGACCACAGGGCGGAGAAACCACGACGGCGCAGGGCGGTCGACGATAGTCGGCACGCCGCCGCTGTACATCACATTGAAGGAACCGGGCATCGTCCGAATGTCGCTGCGAAACTCGCGCAGGACATTCGCAATCGTCGATGTGCGAATCCCGAGGGAGTAGGCGATGGCCGACGCCATTAACGCGTTCTGAATCTCGAACGACGCCACGCCGCCCAGGGCGAATCCCACTTCGTTTTGCTGAAGCAGGCGCGCTGGCCCCCGCCGGTGACCGAGGCAAAGATAGTCAGATTCCACCCAGGCGCAAGCCCCGCCCTGCTGCCAGTGCTGCTCCATCGCTGGCGATTCGATCCCCTGTCCAACAAAAATCGTTTCCGCGGCTCGACCCGCCTGTAAATCCGATACGAGGAAGTCCTCGCCATTGAGGATCAGCGTTCCCCCTTCGGGAAGCGCCCGCAAAAGCACCGGCAAGGATTTCATTGCCAGCTTCGCGTCGCCGTAGATCATGCACTCTTCACGATTCGCACAGACATTGGTGATCGCCAGCGTGGCAATGTTCATCGAAGCCGGCAGCGCTACTGCCGTGGGCCAGTCGACCTCCCAGAGCGCGACGTCAAGATCGCCTGCACGAAGCATGCTCTCCACGCGTTCCCACGGCTCGATCTCACCTTCCTGCAATTCTCCCTGAATCGACACTCCGTCAGGATGCCTGAGGGCGACCCGCCACTGATCCCCGAGCATTGTCGCCAAAAGGCGGGTCACGGTCGACTTTCCCCGCGACCCGGCGATCAGTATCGTCGGCAGTACACCTCGGGCCAGCGCGTCGGTTCGCCACTCCCGAAATGACTCTGCCCGCGTCGCCAGGCCATCGAGCGCAGCCATCTTCGAGTTGTCCGCTACGGTTGACATATCAGTTTCCGTGAATTTCCGAAATCGCCATGATCGCCGGAATGAGCTTTCTCAGCGCCTGTCCTCGGTGACTCATCGTGTCTTTCTCGTGCGCGCTGATCTCGGCGAACGTACGTCCATCCGAGGCGACAAAGATAGGATCATAACCGAAGCCGTCCGAACCACGAGGAGAACGCCCGATGTGGCCCTCGACGACACCCTCCTCCGTCACCGTCGACCCATCCGGCCCTGCCAGAACGATTGCGCAGCGAAAACGGGCAGTCCGCTGATCATCGGGGACGTCATGCATGGCGCGAAGGAGCTTTGCGATATTCCTGGCCGAATTCGACGGCTCACCAGCATAACGCGCGGAATAGACGCCCGGTTCCCCGCCCAGTGCGTCGACCTCCAGTCCGGAGTCGTCACCTATCGCGTAATGACCTGATTGCTCTGCGGTATGGAGGGCCTTCAAAAGCGCGTTTTCTTCGAATGTCGTACCTGTCTCCGGTGGCAAGGTCACGCCCGCCTCCCGGGCAACGACTACCGTGAATCCTTCTGGCAGGAGCCGAACCATCTCCGCCTGTTTCCCCGTATTGTCAGACGCGATCACGAGTGTTCGGCTCATCCGGAGGTCACCGGGTTCCAATCTCCCGCTGCGCCGGCAGCGGGGAGGTCTGCCAGTCCAAACACCCGACGAGCGTTGGCAGTCGTCTCCCGCGCAACCTCGGAAACATCCAGGTCGAGCGTTCTCGCCAGGTGAGCGGCGATGAATGGCAGTGCTTCTGGAGAGTTCCGCTTCTCGCTCCAGCCTGTCGGTGCCAGGTACGGAGAGTCGGTTTCGAGGAGCAGCTGGCTCAGCGGGAGAGTCCGCAAGATATCCTGCAAGGCGCGGGCGCTTCTTCGGGTCATGAGACCGCCAACGCCGACATACCATCCCTTGCCGACGATCCATTCGGCCAGCTCGGCCGAGCCATCGAAGCTGTGAAACACGCACACCAGCGGATCGTTGTCTTGAAGGACTGTTCGAATGTCCTGTTCGACCTCGCCTCGCATGTGAATGATGACCGGCAAGCGCGTGTCGCGGGCGATGGCAACCTGTTGACGAAAGGCTTCGATCTGGACTTCCCGCGGGAAGGCATTCCAGTAATAGTCGATGCCCGTTTCCCCGATCGCCGCCGGCCGGTGAATATCGACCATGCGCCGAAGTTCGCTGGCCACTGCGTCGTGCCACTCTCCGGCATTGTTCGGATGGACGCCAAGCGTGAACGCGACACTGCGATGAGCGCCGCTCAGGGCAACGGCGTCGTTCCACATCGATGGCGAAAAAGCGACGTTTACGATTTGGCTGACGCCAACGCGGGCGGATCGCTCTAGCACGTCGCTCCGGTCCGTCGCAAACTGCTCATCGCTGAGATGCGCATGCGTGTCGACAAACTGATGTCGTGTTGAATCACTGCTCATTTCACGGTTACGCTCTTCGCCA
>JBFWRO010000186.1:0-6175 GCA_050248865.1 Thermomicrobiales bacterium
CTTCCGGGGCTGAGTGTCCTGGCCCAGGACGAAACGTCATTCACGTTCGCCCTCGAAGGGGACGTCCGCGGTCTGGAACCTGCTCTGGCATATGACTTCGCTGCCAATCCGGTCGTTTGCCAAATCTCGGAGGGTCTCCTGCAATTCCTGCCCGATGGCTCGATGCAGCCACTTCTTGCCGAGAGCTTCGAGCAGCCAGACGAATTGACCTACGTTTACACCATCCGGCAAGGCGTCCTTTTTCACGACGGCACCGAAATGACGATCGATGATGTCATCGCGTCGATCGCCAGGGTCCAGGACGAAGAGGTTGCCGGGCCTATGGGATGGATGTACGACCCGGTTGCCGAAATCGAGCGCACCGACGACGTAACGCTGACCATCACCTTGTCCGAGCCAAGTGCCCTCTACCGTTTCGTCGCCGCCACCACCGCCGGTCATGTGATACCGGCGGCCGCAATCGAGGAGTTCGGTCTCGATCTTGCGATCAATCCGATTGGCACCGGTCCGTTCAAATTCGTCAAATACGATCAGGGTTCTGAAGTCGAGCTCGAACGACACACGGAATACTGGCAGGAAGGCAAACCTTATCTCGATCGCCTCTTCTACAAGATCGTACCGGAAGGGACGACGCGTGTCGCAGGAATGAGCACTGGCGAAATCAGCGCCATGACCCAGGTGCCGCCTGACCAGATCGAAGCAGTCCAGGGCATGGAGAACGTGACCTGGCAAGAGGTGGTCGGCTATACGATCAACATGTCAACCTTCCGGACCGACTCGCCGCCATTTGACGATCCTCTGGTCCGCAAGGCCTTCGCCATGGCGATTCCGTATGAAGACATCATGACCAACATCGTCAAGTCGACCGGTGTGCAGTCTTTCAACTCGACCGTGCCGCCCAACATGCCTGGCAGCGCCGGCGAACAGATCCCGGCCCCTGTATACGACCTGGAGGGCGCGAAAGCGTTGCTGGCCGAATCCAGCCAACCCGATGGCTTTTCGACCAAGTACAACGTCATCGCCCCGAACGACGTCTGGATTCCAATGGCCGTCGCCGTCCAGCAAGCTGTTGCCGAGCTCGGCATAGATCTTGAGATCGTGCAGATGGCATACGATCAGATGATCACGCTTCAGCAGGCAGGCGACTATGAGGGACTCATGAACTTCCAGTGGGGTTCGGACTTCCCCGATGCAAGCGGTATGCTGCTGCCGTTGTTTCACAGCCGTAATTTCCCGCCACAAAACAATCACGCCTACTACAGCAATCCCGAAGTCGACGCCTTGATCGATGCCTCGGAATCCGAGCTCGATCCAGAGGTGCGCACACAGCAGCTCGTCGATGCTCAGAAGTTGATCGCTGAAGATCAGCCTGCGGTTTTCTTCGAACACTTCAAGTGGTTCATGCCGATGTCCACCAGTTTCACTGGCTACGAGGTCACTCCGCTCTGGTATTGGGACGCGTTCGCCCGTGACCTTCAGGTCGTCGCCGAATAGTGTCTCTCTCCGTCTGATAGGTCGCGCCCCTGGATTCGCCGTTGGCGAGCACAGGGGCGCAGTACTGATGAGTTCACTCCAGATCCATGGCACGCTTGATCGTCACCCGGCTCCTTACCCTCATACCACTGATGTTTCTCATTGCGTCAGTGGTCTTTATGATGTTGCGATTCGTTCCCGGCGATCCCGCCAGGATCATCGTCGGCAATCAGCGCATTTCCGAGGAAAATCTGGAAAGCATTCGCCGTCAGTACCGTTTGGACAAACCGGTACTCGTGCAATACGGATACTGGGTTGGCGACCTGGTCCAGGGTGACCTCGGACGTTCCTACCGCCAGAGAACCGATGTTCTCGAGTTGATCACCGCTCGTCTGCCGCTCACAGTGAAGCTCGCATCGGCCAGTTTCATCTTCTCTCTGCTGGTCGCGGTTCCACTTGGCATTATCTCGGCACTGAGAAGAAACAGCTGGATCGATCTGTCAGCCACGGTCTTTTCCCTCATGGGAGCATCCTCGCCTGTCTACTTCACTGGCATTATGTTCATTCTTATTTTCTCGTACAAGCTGAACTGGATGCCCGCTTTCGGGGAAGGCGATGGAGGGTGGGATTCCGTCAAGCATCTCGCCATGCCAGCTGTTGTGCTCGGTCTTTCTCTCGCCTGCATCACCACCCGAATCACCCGCTCAGCCATGATCGAATCACTCAGTCAGGACTATATTGAAACTGCACGGGCGAAGGGACTTCCCACGCGACTCGTGGTACTGAAACACGCGTTTCGCAACGCGATGGTGCCACTGATAACCGTTGCCGGGCTGCAGTTTGGATTTCTTCTGGTCGGAACGGTGCTCGTCGAGCATACGTTTGGCCTGGCCGGACTTGGATCGCTGATCGTCCAGTCGGTGCAGGTCCGGGACTATCCAGTCGTACAGGGAACAACAATCTTCATCGCCATGATGTTCATCGCCATCAACCTGCTGGTCGACGTGCTTTACGCGCTGATCGATCCACGGGTTCGTTACGGAAACTAAGGTCACTCCAGTGGCTATTGAGCTCGTCGCATCTCCCGCATCGCCTGCGCCGGAGTCCCACTCGGCCCGGTCGATGCTGTTGTGGAGATTTCGGCGAAACACCAAAGCCATGATCGGACTTTCGATTGTGGTCGTGTTGATTCTTGTCGCGCTATTCGCACCCTTGCTCGCCCCCCACGACCCCCTCAAAGGAACGCTTTCCGACAGTCTCGCCAGTCCAAGCCGGGAGTATCCGCTCGGTGCAGACAAGAATGGACGGGATGTCCTCAGCCGACTCATCCACGGAACTCGCGTTGCCCTTGGCGGTGCGCTGGCCGTTGTGTTGATCTCAGAGATTATCGGCATCCCCCTTGGCCTGTGGGCGGGATTTAAAGGAGGATGGATAGACGAGATCGTCATGCGCTTCTTCGACATGCTGCTGGCCTTCCCTCCCCTGCTGCTTTCGTTCGCTGTTGTGGCCGCGTTTGGTCCATCACTCCGCAACATCGTTATCTCGCTTGGTGTGCTGTATGTGCCGTTTATTGCCCGCGTGGTGCGTGGCGTGACGCTTGTGCAGAAAGAAATGGCCTACGCTGAAGCCGCGCACGCCATGGGATACGGTCAGGCGAGGATCATCTTTCGGCATATCCTGCCCAATTGCATATCCCCGGTCATCGTTGTCTCGTCGCTCGACCTCGCGTACGCCATGCTCGACATCGCTGCCCTCTCGTTTCTCGGTCTCGGCATCCAGCCGCCAACGCCCGACTGGGGCACGATGCTCAGTGATGGTCGCGCGGTCTTGCTGACTTCGCCGCATGTCGCTGTCTCTGCCGGCATCGCCATCGTCATTGCGGTGCTCGGTTTCAATCTTCTCGGAGACGGATTACGCGACGTCTTCGATCCCAGGCAGTCGGACAGATGAGCAACAGACCTGAACTTCTGCGTCTCGATCAGTTGAGCGTCCATTTTTCGACCAGATCTGGCGTCCTGCGAGCCGTCGACGGAGTCGATCTGGTCGTGCGGGAGGGAGAAATCGTTGGCCTGGTCGGAGAATCCGGATCTGGAAAGAGCGTCACGGCCAGGTCGATAATGAGACTCGTACCAACGCCGCCAGGTCGGTACGCGGGCGGCTCGATCTTCTTCCGGAACAGCAACCTGCTCGATCTGCCTGATTCCGAAATGCGTCAGTTGAGGGGCGGCAACATCGGCATGATCTTTCAGGATCCGATGACGTTTCTCAATCCCCTGTTCACCGCCGGAGAGCAGGTAGCTGAAGCCATCCGGTTGCACCAGGGAGCCAGCAGGGGAGAAGCCCGCTCACGCGCCATAGAGTTGTTTCGCATGGTTGGCATACCGGCGCCCGAAGAACGCTATTCGGCCTATCCTCACCAGCTTTCCGGCGGAATGCGGCAGAGAGTGCTGATCGCCATGGCCCTTTCATCTCGGCCACAGTTGCTGATCGCCGATGAACCGACGACAGCTCTCGATGTCACCATTCAGGCGCAAATTCTCGAGCTCCTCCGAGATCTTATCGACGAGATGGGAATGAGCGTGCTATTGATCACCCACGATCTCGGCATTGTCGCGGAGTTCTGCGAGCGCGTGGCGGTGATGTATGCAGGAAAAATCGTGGAGCAGGGCACCGTTGAGGAAATCTTCGCTGATCCCGGGCACCCGTACACCATTGGGCTGATCGGCGCCGTACCCAGTTTGCGGGAGGGCGCAAGTCCTGAACCGATCCCGGGTTCACCGCCCGATCTGGTCTTTCCGCCCACCGGATGCCGGTTTCATCCCCGCTGCCAGTTCGCTCAGCCTATTTGTGGTCAGAGGGAGCCGCTGGTCCGCTCCAGACCCAGCGGCCATTCTGCAGCTTGCCATTTCTTCGACGCAGCACCGGTCCCACATCGCAGCAACAGCGAAACACTGCAGGAACTGACACCCGGATGATCGACTCTGCGACTCCTCGCCAGCCGCTGCTCGAAGTGACCGGTCTGGTCAAGCACTATCCACTCAGTCACGGCATCGTTTCCCGCGTGCGGGGGCGACCCGTCAATGTAATTCGGGCGGTCGATGGAGTCGATCTGACGATCTACCCCGGTGAAACGCTTGGTCTTGTTGGAGAGAGTGGTTGCGGCAAAACAACGACAGGACGTTGCATTCTCTTTCTCCAACGACCCACGGCTGGGACTGTCAGCTATCGCGGAGAAATTATCGATCCGGACGACCGGGAGACTCTGCGCGAACGGCGTCGAACGATGCAGATCATTTTCCAGGACCCCAACTCGTCACTCAATCCGCGCATGACCATCGGTCAGACGCTCGAGGAGGCGATTGCCTTCCATGGCATTGCGCCTCGGTCGGAGCGCTCAGCGGTCGTCGACGAACTCCTGAGAACGGTCGGGCTGAGCTCGAGCCACCGCAATCGCTTTCCCAACGAGCTATCCGGCGGTCAGCGACAGCGAGTTGGCGTGGCGCGAGCGTTGTCTGTGAATCCCGAGCTTGTGGTTGCGGATGAGCCCGTGAGCGCCCTCGATGTTTCCGTCCAGGCGCAAATTCTCAAGCTGCTCGAGGAGTTGCGGGAAAGCCGGGGTCTTTCCTATCTATTTATCAGCCATGATTTGGGCGTTGTCCGGCATATCGCGGACCAGATCGCCGTCATGTATCTTGGTGAGGTCGTTGAGCAGGCTTCCGCGCGCGCGCTCTTCACGCTACCGCTCCATCCCTATACCCAGGCTCTACTCTCTGCTGCACCAGGCATACGGCCGGGTGGCAAGCGGCAGCGAATTGTGTTGAGAGGTGATCCGCCCAATCCTGTCAATCCACCCTCCGGATGCCGATTTCACACCCGATGTGCCCACGCCACCGAACGGTGCACTGTGGAGAAGCCGTTGCTTCGTGAGATTGAATCTGGACACATGGTCTCCTGCCACTTCGCAGAGCAGTTCTCCTGACGGCCTTTCGTCGCCTGAGACCACTTCGTCCTCGTCGATGCCTGGAGGCTGCTCTGCTATCATCGCTATCGAAGCGAGGAACGTCAGCAACGGTCTTGACGCAGCCTCGTTCCGCGCCATTTGGAGCGCGATTTTCGGAATGGAACCGCTGGAATACTCGTGAAAATCGCGCAGGTCACTCCATACGATATTGCCCATCCCGGCGGCGTCGGTCAGCACATCTATCATCTTCAGCAGGAATTCGAGTCGCTGGGCCACGAGGTCGTCGTCATGGCGCCACGTTCCGAAAAAGGCGGACTGGAGATGCGGCCTGGCTTTTATGGCGTTGGGCGGCCAATTCCCATCCCCGCCAACGGATCGCAAGCTCGCCTGATGTTCGACGTCACGCTCTATAACGCCGTCAAAGCCGTGATGGCCCGTGAGAGATTCGACATCGTACATATGCACGAGCCGCTGACGCCGCTCCTTCCCTACATCGTGCTCCTCAACTCTCATAGCGCCAACGTGGCCACCTTCCACGCCGCGCGGGAAACGAACCCCTGGTACACGATGCTCAAGCCCTACTTTGCGTTTCTGATGAGCAGGCTCGATGAGCGAATTTGCGTTTCCGAACCTGCAAGGCGGAACATCGAGCAACACTTCCCGGATGATTACCGGATCATCCCCAACGGCATCGACATCGATCGCTACAGCGAGGATGTTGCGCCCTTTCCATGGCCGGAG
>JBFWRO010000187.1:0-6169 GCA_050248865.1 Thermomicrobiales bacterium
GCCGGGATCGTCAACACCTATGAACCGTGGCTGAACACGTATCCGTCCTCGATGGCGGCGTTCTTCCCGGAGAACAACCCGATGCGTCCCGGTCAGCTGCACAAACAGCCCGACCTGGCGAACACCATTCGAGCGGTAGCAGAGGATGGCCCGGACGCGTTCTATGGCGGGGAGATCGCCGAGAAGATCGTCGCCTTCATGGAGGCGGAAGGGGGAATCATCACCCGCAAGGACCTCGAGGATCTCGATGTCGAGTGGGTCGATTCGATCAGCATTTCTTACCGCGACTTCGAGGTTCATGGTCCGCCTCCGCCATCGAGCGCCATCCAGTGGCTGCAAACGCTGAAGTTGCTGGAGGGGTTCGACACGCAGGGGATGGGACACAATTCGGTCGACTACCTGCACACCCTGCTCGAGGTGGAGAAACTGGCGATTGCCGACCGGGTGCGGTACAACGTCGCGCCTGACGCGCCAGTCGACGCGCTTCTCTCTGATGGGTATTGCGCGGAACGACGGGCGCTCGTCGATCCGGAAAAGGCGGCGAGGATCACGGGTCCGCGCTATGCCTCGACGATGGAAACCCATGTCGTCAAGCCGGGAACGCCGGGGCATCGGGAGAGCACCACTCACTTCAACGTCGTCGATGCGGAGGGGAACGCCGTGTCCTGCACGCAGAGTCTGGGTGGGTTCGGGTGCGGCGCAGTCGTGCCCGGAACCGGGATTCTGCTGAACGACTTCACGTGGTGGTTCGATCGAGACCCGGGCAGTCCGAATGTCGTTGCGCCTCACAAGAAGGTCGAAATGTGCCTTTCTCCTGGCATGATCTGGAAGAACGGCAAGGTCTTTGCCTGCATCGGCACGCCGGGAAGCCACGGGATCATGGAGACGACGCCGCAGTTTATGAACAACATGATGGACTTCGGCATGAGCGTGCAGGCGGCGATCGAAGCGCCGAGGGTACGGCCGCAGGAATCGAACAAGATCATCGCGGAGGGACGAATTCCGGCGGAGACGGTCGACGGTCTCGCGGCGCGGGGGCATCTGGTGGAGCGTACGCCTGATTTCTCGATGGCATTTGGCGGGGCGCAGGGGATCATGATCGATCCCGAGACGGGGACGTTCTCCGGTGGAGGTGATCCGCGGAGGGATGGATACGCGGTTGGTTGGTAGGTTTTCGAAGCGGAACGCAAGGGGGACCGAGATTCGTGACATTTCCATCGATCAGGCAGAACTATCCGATGCTGGCGTCACTGCGGCACTTCAATTGCGGGGGGATTGCGCCGCTGTCCAATGAGGTTGGGGCGGAGATGTTGCGGGTGCCTCAGCACTACATCGAAAAGGGGCCGGCGCCGCTCCTGGCGCATGACGAGTCGTTTCTGCGGATCGAAACGGCGCGGGAGACGATGGCACGTCTCCTGGGCGCTGACCCCCACGAGATTGCGTTCACTGGCACATTCTCGACGGCAATTAGCATCCTGACAGAAGGACTCTCGTGGGAAGCAGGTCAGGAGGTGATCGTCACTGACCAGGAACACCCGGCGATGCTGATTCCGCTAATGAACGCGGTGAAGCGGCATGGACTGGTCGTCCACCGGATTGCGTGGTCGCATGATGCCGACAGGATGCTCGAGGATTTCCTGAAGGTGCTCGGTCCGAAGACGCGGCTGGTGGCGATGAGTCATGTGACGACCGATAGCGGGGCGATGCTGCCGGCCGCCGAGATGACGGCGCGGGCGCACGAGCAGGGGGCGCTCGTGCTGTGGGATGGAGCGCATTCGCTGGGTCAGATGCCTGTCGATGTTCATGCGCTTGGCTGCGATTTCTACGCCATCGTTGGCTACAAGTGGTTGATGGGTCCTTACCCGACGGCAATGCTCTATGTGCGGCGGGACCGGCTGGAAGAGATCGCCGTGACCTGGACGGGAAGTCACGCGACGACGGGAGCGACGGTGACTCTCGGACCGGACGAGCTGGAATGGAAGCCGGGCGTGCAACGCTTCGAGTATGGCGCGCGGGTCTACTCCTGGGATACGGCGATGGGAGTTGGCGCAGCATGCGTCGAGAAACTGGGCATCGAGAACGTTCTGGCGCATTCGCGGCGATTGGGGCGCCGGTTTCACGACGGGCTTGCAGCGATTCCGGGGATCACGATTCATAGCCCTGAGCCGGAACGCGGGACCGGGATCAACTGCCTCTCGCTCGACGGGATGGAGGGCATCGAGCTTTCGCGGCGATTAAGGGAAGCATTTCAGATCGTGCAGCGGCCAGCGTTGTGGGGGAAGGCGGTGCGGATATCGCTGGCGTCGTTCATCGAAGATGAGGACGTCGACTACTTGCTGGGAGCCCTCGAGACGATTTCTGGATCGTCGTATCCGTAGTGTATCCATGAATTGGAACGCCTGACCTGCTGTAGTCCTCCCTCGAGGCTGCACCAGGGGTCGAACGGCGACGATTCGCCGCGGTGAAACGTCCTGCCTATCTGAATATCGGTGCCGAGATCGACCTGAAGCACCATCTGCGGAACGGCGATTACGGCGCGGGACCGAATCAATGCCGTAGACCAGGAAATGTCAATGGGCTCGAATCTTCTATCGTCCGATTGCCAGGCCCTTACCAGTGATTTCGCGGCGCGATCAGTGCGCAGCCAGACTGCGTGCGCGCCGCTAGCGCCGTACCAGGCAGGGCACCAGCCGGGACGGCGCGTTTTGCGCCAGAGGAACCCGCCAAGCAGAACCAGCGTGGCATCATCCGGTGGAAGACCATAGGGCCACAGATCGCCTGGCCGGGCATCGTCTTCGAAATAGAGCGCAGGTCCGAACTCCTCCACCGCCCGGATCCACGATTGTCTGCAGGCGACTTCGGCAGCGGCCTTTTCGACGTTCAGCTTGTTGGCGGTCTGGTGTGGCTCGACGTCGTGAGGCGCGAGGAGACGCCCATCCGTGGCGGAGAAACGAACAAAGCGCTTCGCCACCTCGGGGTGCCAGGATTCCTGCATGGCAGCCCAGCGATCGGGGCGACGGTCGAGATTGATGACGACGATCTCTGGCGGATCGACCACCTCCAAAATGAACATGTCGGGGGAGATAGAGATGGCAGGGGTATCGATCACGTTTCACCCTTGAGGCGATGTTGATTGCCGAGATGGTCGTACCGGCGAAGCAAGACTACACCAGGGATCGACCAGAGACGGGCCGTGCGATGGGATGATCCGGCCGATTTGCACATCGGTGCCGAGATTGGCCTGGCAGACGATCTGGGGCACCGCGAGCACGGCCTGGCAGACTTCGAGCGCCGAT
Source organism: Thermomicrobiales bacterium (assembly GCA_050248865.1). GTDB lineage: Bacteria > Chloroflexota > Chloroflexia > Thermomicrobiales > UBA6265 > JAHBVL01. Next base: position 3,297 of record JBFWRO010000187.1, read on the forward strand.
CGCCAGACGAAGTCCGCCGGCATGTTGGGATTCGACGATTCGTCCCACGAGGCAGTGAGTCTGTGAGCGGCCTGGGGCGTTCGTATCCAGAGCGCGTGCGTGCCGTTGAGGCCAGCGCCGGCATGGACCCAGCCCGGCTCGCGCGCTTTCGACCAGAGCTCGCCGCCGAGGAGGACGATTTCGGCGTCGGCGGGTGGCCGGCCGAGCGACCAGGGTGCGCAGGGACGGGCGTCGTCCTCGAAATAGAGACCGGGACCGTTTTGGATGACGGCGCGGCGCCAGGAGTCGCGGCAGGCGATTTCGGCGGCGGCGCGCTCTTTGGGGAGCTTGCGGGCCGCGGCGTAGGCGTCGACGCGGTCGCCGGAGAGTCGCCGGCCATCAGTGGCAGAGAAGCGGAGAAAGCGGCTGGCGAGATCGGGATGCCAGGCGGCGAGGAGTGCATCCCAGCGATCGGGACGGCGGTCGAGGTTGATGACGACGATGCGCTCGGGGGCGATCGATTCGAGAACGAAGAGCTGCGGATCGAAGGAGATCGCATCGAAAACGTCAGCAGACGGATGAGTTTCCACGCCCGGCCGAGTCCTGAATAGTTATGCCTAACAAGCGCTTAGCTCGGTAGCGTTCGTGCTATCGATCGAACGACCTAGCCGCGATTTGCAGACAGCGGAGGTAGGGGCGCGCACCTGTGCACGACTCATTCGAGTTTAAAGTATGCCGAAATTCCTGATCCCTGGACGGTGCTGACCGTCACTTTATAGCATGTGCCTGGAGCATCCGGTGTTTTCCAGTTCTGGCGAAACTGTCCGCCTGAGTAGCTGAGGCTCGATTCCCCGGATACAAGCTGCTCGATGCCATTTTCAGGAGCGTCAATCGCGCAACTCACCGTCTGAAAGGACATTTCCGTGATTGAGGAGAGATCAGCAAGTTCCAATCCGCCCGCGAAGACCTCGAACTTGAGCGGCACAGTGGATCCAGCGTTTACCGTATTCCAGATGATGCCCCCTATGGGCATATCGACCGGCGGATAAAACCCGTTAAGACTCATGGTCGGTTCAACGATGGCGAAAGGCGACAAGGATGACACCGAGCCGCAAATGCTGCCCAAAACCGTGTCATTGCTGGTGGTGACATCGACCCATTCCGTGCCGTCGTGATGAAGAAGCGCGAGAAGTTCCGGGTGACTGAACGATTCTGTATCGTACGGGAAGCAAATGATGACGTTGCCGTTGAAGAGAGCCGTCGTCGTCGCATCGAAGTACAGACCTCCGAGCGAGAAGAACGTCTCTGGGACCGGTGGCACATTCGGTTCCTCCACCACAGCAACTGTGGTGTCACCGGTTTCAACCACTTCATCGAACGTGAGCCCAGCGGCTACATCTCCCCCGGAGGTGACCTGCACGTTCTCTCCGGCTGGCGTATTCGGCAATGGAGTAGCCGTTGGCAGTGGCGTGTTTGTCGAAGAGGGCGTTGGAGTTGGCGTTGCTGGCAGTTGCTGATGTTCGATGAAAATCTCTGCTGGTCGTTCACCGGATACCGTGATTTGGCGGCTCTCTGCAAGTTCGAATCCTGTGGGAGCGCGATTCTCGATCAATGTATAAACGCCATCGGGGATACCGATGAGCCATGTCACGCCATCCACGAGAGGATCGTTAAATCCTTCTGCGCCATAGGAATCGCATCCGTAATAGTAGCGTGGGCCGTTCGGCGATGATTGAATGAATTCGACCAGTGTGAAACACGCGCCAAGTGCTGGGCCTCCGAATTCATCGGTCGAATCAACTCGAACATCAGCAACAGTTGACTGATCGATCGGAAGCAAATACACCGAAAGTTCTGGAGTCGGCCCAGCTTCGCTAATCTCAAGAGTTAGGGGATCGAGTGGCATCTGCCATCCAGAACTAGTTGGCAACGGTTGAGGATTGACCGTATAGGTTCCTGGAGCAAGCGCGAAGAAACGGGCTGTCCCGCTCAAAGGGGAGTTGTCAGTTCGGACACAGGCAAGGCTCGTCGGACCATCAACTTGCGGCGGTGAAACGTATCCTGGTAGATCGAAGCAGCCTCCGCTCTTAAATGGCTGCCCATTGCCGTCAAATATTCGAACAACGGCTGAGACCTCGTAAGGTTCATTGGTTACCGCGTAAACCCCTTGACTGCCCACCGTTACGCCATCGGCGATAACGATTGAAGCAGGTGGATGGTGACCAAATGGCACCCTCGTTTGCGTCAGCGTGATGACTTCTGTTTGTGCAGGCTCGCCATAGAATCTCACCGTTCCATCAAACGCGCCATCGTCAAGATCACATTGTTCGGATAAACCAGACTCCCAGGCAAGTAGGAAACACGCATTGGTCACAGCGTCTCCAGCCGACGTCCGTACTATGACCTTCAGCACCACTTCCGATTCGCTTGGCACCCTAGGGCCATAGTCGACAGAAACCAACAGCGTTTGGCTCGCATCTACCTGCATATCCGGGATGTCTTCCGCATAAAAGTTTCTTGGGAAGCCCTCGTGCTGGTCAATCGAGAAGAGACCGTACGAGCCAGCTTCGAGACCGTAAAATCGGAATTCATAGTCGCCGTCTGAGTCGAGATTACCCCGCGTGGAAGTGATCCCGTTGCTTAGGGTGAGTCTGAACCCTGTCCCGTTAAACCCTAATGATTCAGAATCCTGAAACGTAACAACGACGCTCGCTTCCATTGTCACAACCTGCCGGTGTGTTTCCGAGAGGCCATCAATGGCTATTGTTGTCACAACGTCGAGAAACCGAGGGGATTCTGTGCCAATCACCAAATACTCACCGGCGGGTAGCGGACGTGGAAACACGTAAACGCCGTCATTTGCCGAATCATTCGAGTCACACACCGGATTTTGG
>JBFWRO010000188.1:0-6165 GCA_050248865.1 Thermomicrobiales bacterium
AGCAGCGCGACATCGAAGGTGATGCGCCCGTCATCGTAAAGAGCATTCCGGCCCTGAAGGAGGGATGCACGGGCAGCACAATCCCCCGGCAGGCAAACGCGGCAAAACTACAGCAGTAGCGCTACCAGTCCACCCAAACACAGAAACGGCCCGAAAGCCGCCAGCCGGGTACGCGAACCCGGTCGGGCGATGGGCATGATCGTGCCGCAAAGCGCAGCCCCGGTGACTGCCACGACCAGCGCCGGTAGCAGGCCATCGAAACGGACGATTGCCCCGACTGCCGCCGCAACGTAGATGTCCGTGATACCCATCGGTGTAGTGCGCACACCGAGGCTGCGAAAAATCCACCGTGTGATGACCAGGAACAGTGCGGTCATGACCATTGCGAGACCCATCCCGATCGCAGCCCCCGCCGCCTGGGAAGTGGAATCGATCAGCCCCAGGAAAATGCCCAGCACCACGGCCACGTAACAGTCAGGCAGGAAGACGGCCTGAACTTTCAGGTCGACGTTCAGTATCAGCAGAAGTGGTGCCGATGCGACGAGCAGCGGCACAACCTCCTCAGCTGAAGAGAATGCCCAGCCAGCGACCCCGTAAGCAGCAATCGCAATCTCCCAGCGTCTGCGGCCAGCGGCGTCGGTATAGCCACAATGAGAGCAGAGCGACGCGTCAGACAGCCAGCTCAGGGGCAGCCAGCCCCGCCAGCTCTTCCGTTCTCCGCAGGAGAGACAAACAACCTGCCTGTCCTGAAGCGCTCCTCTGATCTGCTTGTCGGCGAGGACCCAGATGACCGAGCCGATTACGAGCCCGAGCAATGCTCCCAGCGGATAGCCGATGACAGTCACGAGCTCGTGGACCTGGCCTCCAGTGCCGCAGCCATCATCAACTCCACGGGTGCGTCCCTGCCGGTCCACAACTCGAAGGACCGGGCTCCCTGGTACACGAGCATCGGTAAGCCGTCGATTGTGGCAAGCCCCCGGGCACGCGCCGCCGCCAAAAAGGGAGTTTCCCTGTATGTGAGATCCATAACCACAGCCAGGGAAGGCAACTCATCGAGAAAACCGCGATCGATCGGTATGTCTTCGTCGTTCCAGCCCAGCGAGGTCGCATTGATGACCACATCGGCGTGACGAAACACCTCTCGCAATGCCCCGTCAGCGTTGAGTGCAAGAGCCTCTCCTGAGATTTCCGGTACCAGGGCGAGGAGCGCGTCTGCTCGATCCAGCGTTCGATTGGCTACCGTGATCTGAGCTGCGCCCAAAGATTCGAGCGCAAGAACGGCGCCTCTCGCCGCGCCACCGGCCCCCAGCAATATCGCCGAGAATCCCGGAGCGTCCAGCCCTGCCTCTCGCAACGAGCGGGCAAGCCCGTAGATATCCGTGTTCTCGCCGAGAAGCCGTCCCGCTCGAGGGATCACCGTATTCACCGCCCCTGCGCGCTGACCGGAGGCCGAGACTTCGTCGAGGAAGCGGACAACCGCGGCCTTATGCGGAACGGTCACATTCGCGCCCAGGACATCCGGCTCCCGCAGAGACATGATCCTGTCCGGAACTTCATCAGGCGGAGTTGGCCAGAGGTCGTAGCGCGCTTCGATTCCAAGTGCGTCGAGCGCCGGTTGCTGGAACGATGGCGAGAGCGAATGGCCTACCGGATACCCGATCAGCCCGACTCGAAGCATGGTCGTTTGGCCCTTTCCGGCGCTTGCGAGATTCGTCCTCGTCGGATCACTGAACTTCGAACGGGTTGCTTCCCGGAGCGGGAGAATCAGCCTCGCCGTTCACGAACGCCACATTTTGATTGTGGGCATCGAGTCCGACTGCGAAGAGATGCGTGCCGGACCCATCCTTGTTCGCCACAAAGAAGTAATAGCCCAGATCACTGGGAAAAAGGACGGCATTGATCGAGGAGTAGCCCGGATTGGCAATAGGGCCCGGCGGCATCCCCAGGTTGAGGTACATGTTGTACGGACTCTCCACCTGCAGATCCTCGCCGGATAGCTCGGGCCACCAGTTGCCTGGCTCCCCGATCACGTACTGCACCGTGGGATCGGCATCCAGCCGCCACCCCTCCTGGTACCTGCGGAGATAAACATCGGCAATAATGGGCCGTTCCTCTCCCACCTGAGCCTCACGTTCCACCAGGGAAGCAAAAGTGAGCACCTGATTCAGCGTCAGCCCCATTTCCGCTGCTCGTGCTCGCATTTCAGGGGTGATCTTGTTATCGAAGTTCGTGAGCATCGAGTCGATGATGTCGAAGGGATCGGTATCAGCCTGGAAGTTGTAGGTGTCGGGGAACAGGTAGCCTTCCAGTGACTCCGGATCGGGGCGATCGGCGAGGAACTCGAACGTATCCGATGGATAGGACCGTACGGCTTCCATGAACGCGTCCGCCCCACCGTTCAGACCTAACCGTTCCAGCTCCTCGGCAATTTGTTCCGTCCGCCAGCCCTCGATTACGGTAATCGTCAGTACCGGATTTTCGGACGTCCGGGCCACACTTTCCTCGGAGGTGATCAGTTCGATAATCTGTGACACGGATTGCCCTTTGGTCAGGCGATACGTGCCAGGTTCGAGCGTTTTGCTTTCCACGCGGAGCCGCGACTTGAAATACAGGTCGGTCGATATCAGCTCAGCATCCATGAGCTTTTCGGCGACGGCATCGACGTCATCGCCTTCCTGGATCGTGACCGTATAGACGCGTCCGAGGTCGTCGGGGGTATTCTGTTCCTGATAGTAGTCGAACGCGCGGTCGCCACCCAGAAGCACGAGCCCGGACATGACCACAACAGTCACAATCTTGAGAATCTGGACTACCCACTGAACCATGGATTGTACGTCTGAACCTCCGAATGGGACGGCGGCGCGCTGGAGGACGACCAGGTGCTGAAAGCACGGCCAATCGGAGATTGTACGGCCATGCCGCCGAGGCAACAATGGCCGACCCACCAAACGCGGATCAAAGGCGGGACGCGATAGCGATGTCTGGTCATCACCCGCTCCCCCCAGTTGTCGTCATCGCCGGACCGACAGCCGTGGGCAAAACCAGGCTGGCAATCGATCTCTCACGACGCTTTGGCGGCGAAGTCGTCAATGCGGATTCCCGCTATCTCTATCGCGGTTTCTCGATAGGATTGGCCAAACCGACTCTCGATGAGCGCGGGGATGTTGCACACCACCTGATCGATATCCTCGATCCCTGGGAGGAGATGTCGCTCGCCCTCTTCCAGCAACGCGCACTGGTGGCGATCGGTTCCGTCCATTCCCGCGGCCTGATCCCCTTTTTCACCGGTGGAACGCCACTCTACGTAAACGCCGTCGTCGAAGGTTGGACGATTCCCGAAGTCCCGCCGAATCCCCAATTTCGGGAGAAAATGGCGGCGGAGATCGATTCCCTGGGCATCGAACCAGCAGCGGCGCGACTGGCGGCAGTCGACCCTGTCGCCGCCGGTCGATCAGCCAGGAACCCGCGCAGGATCATTCGAGCCCTGGAGATCTACGAGGCGACCGGCACACCGATGACCGCACTCGAGGGCAAGCGGCCCCAGCCTTTTCGGTTCCTGCAAATCGGCCTGACAATGCCGCGAGAACGGCTCTTTGCGGTGATCGATGCGCGCGTCGATGATCAGATTGCAGGAGGGCTGATCGAGGAAGCTCGCGCGCTGCTCGATGCTGGCGTCGATCCTGCCTCGCCGGCGTTTTCCTCGATCGGCTATCGCCAGTTGGTACCCTACTTCGCAGGTGAGACGACACTCGAGAGCGCCATCGAACGGATCAAATTCGATACCCACCGCTATGTGCGGCATCAGGAGACGTGGTTGCGCCGTAATCGGGCCCTGCTCCGGGTCGACGTCACGATTCCGGGCTGGGAAGACGCCGCCGCAGAGATGGTCGAGCAATTTCTGTCGGGGGTAACTATCGAGAATGCCGGACATGACCGAACCTGATGCGATCGTCGGCAGGCCGTCGGCGCCCTCCGTGTCTCACCTGTCCTCGCCGGGACATTCGACAGACTCTGTGCCAGAACTGGCCATTTCGCACTGGTGGCGTTTCGCGAGCCTGAATGAGCCGCTCTCCACGACGTGCGGGCGCCAGGTTGCGATCGTCTTCCGCGGCGTCTGGTCACATGGCATGGGTCCCGATTTCCGGGAGGCGATGATCGCCTTCGAAAACGCTGAATTGAGAAGTGGGTCGATCGAAATCCATCGAAAGTCCAGCGACTGGTATCACCACGGACACGATCGCGATCCGGCGTACAACGACGTCGTCTTGCATGTGGTCATCCAGCACGACCGTGATCCCACCCGCCGCCTCGACGGGAACACTGTCCCGGTCGTCGTAATTCCTGACGTTTCTATCGATGAAATGGCAGGGGCGCAAGGTGCATGGTCACTTGTCGGTGGCGACGTGTGTGCCGCTGACCTCGTGGCCTCACATCGTGAGCTCCTGCGGGCCGCGGTCCACGAACTCGGCGACCGGCGACTCGGCGGAAAGAGCGCCCGGCTCGAGGCCCAACTTGCGAGTCGTGAACCGGGGGAGGTGCTGCACGAAGAACTTCTTGATGGGCTAGGTTTCTCGGCGAATCGCGATCCCATGCGTGCGATCGCCAGGTTCGTCCCGCTCCACGCGCTCGAATCACTTTTGCCCGCCATCGCGCCTCAGGAGCGAGTCTGGGTCGGCAGCGCCGCGCTGCTTGGCGCGGCAGGATTCCTGCCGATGTCGCCCCACCTCCAGGATGCAGCCGGAATCCCCGGCGACGATCTCGGTCGGATAGAGTCATTCTGGCGCTCACACTGTATGGCCTGGCACCCCCATCAGATGTCGCCCTCCAGCTGGAATTTCGCGCGTGTGCGACCTGCCAATCATCCAATTCGACGGCTCCTGGCTGCGGCTCTGATCATCGCCCGTTCGCCCGGGGGACTGCTCTTCGAACTTCTCGACGCCATCCGCGCCGAAACGCGAATCGAAGAACTTCTTGTCAGCCGCTCGACGTGGAATGAACACCGTCTGCTCGGCGAGGGCCGGGCCCGCGCCATCGCCGCCAGCTCAGTGATCCCTTTCGCCATGGCCCTGGCAGCGCACGGTGGTTACGATGATCTGGCATTGGCTTCCTCCAGAGCCTGGGAATTGCTTCCTGGCGAGGAGCCCAATCAATCGACTCGTCGCGCAATCCGCCAGATTGCAGGCAGGTCATCGTTGGGCTCGTGGGGGGCGCGAGGCATGCAGGGACTCATTCACCTCGACACGACGCTGTGTGCTCCCCGCCGGTGCTTCGAGTGCCCAATAGCCCGAATCGTCGTCGAACATCGCCCGTAAGACATCGTGACAGCCGCCATTTCGATGCGATACTTCTCGGCAGAACGCAATTGGTCAGCAGAGCCTGGAAATGGAGCATTTCATGCCTCCCGCAAGAATTCTTGATTCGCACGTCCATCTATGGGATACCGAACGCTTTCGCATTCCCTGGCTTGACGACATCACGATGCTGAACAGGCCCATGTCACTCACTGATTACGAAGACGCCACTGCCGGGCTGCCCGTCGAGGGGCTCGTCTACCTTCAGGTCGAGGTTTCTCCCCCCTATGCCCTGAGCGAAGCCCGGGAGATCGCCAGGCTTGCAGAGACCAGTCAACAAATCCGGGGAATCATCCCCTGGGCGCCACTTGAGTTCGGCGAACGCTGTCGTCTCTTTCTGGAGGAACTCGCGGCGGTCAGCCCGCTGATCAAGGGGGTCCGCCGGATCGTCCAGGCCGAACCAGATCCCGATTTTTGCCTGCAGCCAGACTTTGTGCGCGGCAATCAGCTGCTGGCTGAGTTCGGTCTCCGCAGCGACATCTGCTGCACATGGAAACAGCTCGGTCAGAATGTCGAGCTTGTTCGCCGATGCCCGGAAACGATGTTCATCCTCGACCATATCGCCAAGCCGCACATTCTCGAGAACGCCTTCGAGCCATGGGCATCCCAAATGACGGCGCTCGCCGCCCTTCCCAATTGCTACTGCAAGATCAGTGGCGTGCTGACCGAGGCCGATCACCACCACTGGGAAGTCGAGCAGGTCAAACCATATGTGCTACACGCGCTGGAAGCATTTGGTGAGGACCGGGTCGTATTCGGCAGTGACTGGCCCGTCGTCACGCAGGCCGCCACCTACCACCGATGGGTGGATGTG
>JBFWRO010000189.1:0-6164 GCA_050248865.1 Thermomicrobiales bacterium
CGGGGCTGACGACGACGACCGGAGTGGGCACCTCATATGCGAAGCGGCGGGCAAGCAGGGGCGTGGCGCGCAAATGGTCCACCGGAATGTCAAAAAACCCCTCGATTGCCGGGGCGTGCAAATCGAGGGTCAGGACCCTGTCGACGCCGGCAGTGACGATCACATTCGAGACGACTTTGGCGGAGATCGGTTCGCGGCCTGTCGTTTTTTTCTCCTGGCGCGCGTAGCCGAAATAGGGAATGACTGCAGTGATGCGGTCGGCGGATGCCCGGCGCAGCGCGTCGATGATCAACAGCAGCTCCACGATATGGTGATTGACGGGATTGGAGAGCGGCTGGATAACGAAGACATCGGAACCCCGGACATTTTGCTCGAGCCTGACCCGGGTTTCGCCGTTCTTCCACTGACCGACAAGTGCCTTGCCTAAAGTCATGTTGAGCTCGCGGACGATGCTCGCCGCCAGCTCTGAATGGGCCGTCCCGGTGAAGATCTGCAGGCGTCCGTCCATGGACCTAGCGCTCATTCCCGTGGCGGCGAATCGGACGGGCGGGAACCCCAACGACTCGCGACCCTGCTTCGACATCTTTCGTCACAACCGAACCGGCTCCGGTCACGGCTCCATCGCCTATGGTCAACGGCGCTATGAGCATCGAGTCACTGCCAACGAACACATTGGCGCCGATCGTCGTGCGGTGCTTGGCTACGCCGTCGAAATTGCACGTTACAGTGCCGGCGCCAATGTTGGTGTTTTCACCGATGCTGGCGTCACCAAGATAACTGACGTGCCCGGCTCGAACTCCCGCGCTCAGGTGGCTGTTCTTGATTTCCACGAAGTTGCCAACATGGACTCCCCTTTCGACCGTAACGCCGCTTCGCAGGTGAGACCACGGGCCAATGTGACAGTCGTCGCCTACACGAGAATGCCCGACGAACGACGCCTCGACGTGCGTCCGGTCGCCGATGCTCGAGGCATGGATCGTCGCATGCGGTCCAATGATTGCGGCTTCACCAATTTCCGTCGCAGCGGTGAGCATCGTGAATGGCAGAATGGTAGAACCGCGCCCGACCTTCACGCCAGCGTCGATGAAAACTGTCTCTGGCCCGACGATCGTCACACCGGAACGCATGACGGAGTCCCTGATTCTGCGACGCATGATGGCATCGACAGTCGCCAGCTCAGCGCGATCGTTCACGCCAAGTAGCGTCTCCTTCGATCCTTCGACGGCCAAAACGGGCGTCCCGCTGTCGGATTCCCGGTAAGCAGCAGCAACGAGGTCGGTGAGAAAGATCTCGCCGCTGACCGGGTTAGGCGGGAGTGACAGGAGCGTCGTCCTGGCCCATGCCGCGTCGAGGATCTGGATGCCTGAGTTGATCTCCGTCTGCCCGGTTCGCCTGCCGGCATCGTCTGCAACGCGCTCGACAATGGCCCTCGGAACCCCCCGATCATCGCGTTCGATCCGGCCATAGCCGGCGGCATCCTCGACCACGCACGTGAGCAACGCAACGCGGGGTTGGCGGGCAACCCAGTGCTGGTGAAGGCGCACAAGATCCTCGGGACTCACGAGGGGATGGTCGGCGTAGACGACCATCACAGCAGAAGCATTAGATGTGTGCCCGAGTCCGGTGAGCATGGCGTCACCGGTGCCGCGTGGGGGATCCTGAATGACGAAGTGCGCTCGAGCCCTGAGCGCATCGGATTCAGGCCGGGATTCCAGATCGGGACTGGCGACTACGACGACTTCAGCGGGTGAGAGCACCTCGACAGCGGCCAGAACGTGTTCGAGCATCGGTCGCCCGGCGACCGAAGGGAGCGGTTTGGGAAGGTCGGATTTCATGCGGGTGCCAGCGCCAGCCGCGAGGATGATGACGCTCAGACCGGCGGCAGGTTGGGATTCGGCAACCATCAATGGCGCATTCCCCGCGGAGCAATTACGTCAGTGCGTGGCTGGCGGGCCAGGATTCGAACCTGGAATATGGGTTCCAAAGACCCGTGTGATACCATTTCACTACCCGCCAATTATGGAAAGTTTCGCCAGTGGCGAACGAGGTCGCATGCCCACGTCGCCCGCCAGGTCGGAATGATAGCACCGGCCACCGCACGCAAAAACGGCGACCGCAGTCAGCGAGCGGACCGGCGATCCCTAAACTCCGAGAGCATCCTTCACTTTATCGAAGAACCCACGATGCACCGGCTGTGGCGAAAGCTCGCTGCCCAGAGACTGGCCGAGCTGTTCGACCAGGGATCGCTGCTCGGCAGACAGTTCCTTCGGGATGACGACGTGGATCGTGACGATCTGGTCGCCCCGATCACCGCCTCGCATGTCGGGAACCCCTTTGCCCTTGAGGCGGAACTGCTGGCCAGACTGTGTGGCGGAGGGAAGCTTGAAGGCAACTGGTCCGTCGATCGTCTGCAACTCGATTTCGTCGCCGAGGATGGCCTGCGCGATGTTCACGCCGACCTGGAGCGAGATCGTCTTTCCCTGCCGGGTGAAATATGCGTGCGGTTTGATTCTAGCCTTGACGAAGAGATTGCCGGCAGGACCGCTATTCGGACTGGCCTCGCCCTGACCGGAAAGGCGGAGCGTCGCCGACTCATCGATGCCGGGCGGAACCGTGACCGAAATCCTGCGGGCGTGGGTCACCCTTCCTTTGCCACGACAACGCGGGCAGGGATCGGTAATGCGCACCCCTTCGCCATGGCACGTGGAACAAGGGGCTGAGGTCATGAACTGCCCGAGAATCGTCTGCTGGACGCGGCGCACCTCACCTGTGCCATTGCAGGTTTCGCATTGCGGAGGCGTCTTCCCATCTCGCATTCGCGTACCCTGACAGCCTTCGCAGGTTTCAAGCCGTGTGAGCTCGACTTCCTTCTCGGCGCCGAAAATGGCTTCCTCGAACTCGAGATCGATCGTGACCTGGAGATCCTGACCCTTGGACACCGTGGAACGTCGCCGGGAACTGGATCCGCCGCCAAAAAAGGTCTCGAATATGTCGCCAAAGGGGGAGCCACCGAAACCAAAAGGATCGCCACCGGGCATGCCATTTGCCGCATGACCAAACCGGTCGTATTGCGAGCGCCGATTGCTGTCCGAGAGCACCTCGTAGGCCTCGTTTATTTCCTTGAAGTGCTCTTCCGCTTCCGGGGAGCTGTTGATGTCAGGGTGAAACTCCCGGGCGAGCTTCCGATAGGCACGACGCAGCTCATCGGCACTGGCCGTTCGTTTCACACCGAGCACGTCGTAGTAATCGCGTTTCTGGGTCGTTCGGTCGGTCACGGAATCACTCGCATATTACACACGAAATAGCCCAAACGGTTCGGCGGGTGATCGAAGCACGCTGGAGGCGCGAACCCTGGGCCCAACTTCCATTATAGGCGCAATGCGCCAGAACGAACACCAGGGACTGGCACTCTTTCGTTGAGACTGCCAGGCCGGCGGCGCGTCAATTCAACCAGTCCCAGAGCGCCAGAAGGATCCCCTGAGTTGAATTGTCTGAAAGAACCATGGCGCCGCGAGCATGATGTACATGCGTCCTTCCAGCCCATCGATGAGGTTTTGGGGGATGCCAGCCGTCCCGTGCGCGGCGCCAAGTATCGCGCCCGCGATCGCGGCGCGGGAATCGGCTGCCCCACCGGGTGTTGCCGCCATGAAAACACCCTCCTCAAAGGTTTTGGCACGAGCAACCGCTGCCAGCGCGGTGGTCAGCACGGACACGACGTCGTCACCGAAGCCAATCTGGGTGGCGATTTCCTCGAATGGCAGACCGGCATGGAGCGCCGTCTGAAGATGTGCGAAACGATCGGAGAAGTCATGGTCGAATTGCAGCTGGGCGAGAGCTGCGGGTAGATCAGCTGTGGCAATTTCCCCAAGCGAGGCCGCCCGGACGGCCTCCGCCACGAGGCGAATTGCGTCTGTGGCGATGATGGCTGAATGGGTCATTCGGGCCAGCACCGGCGCCCAGCGGTCGATGGCTTCGGCTGCTTCGGCAGGATGGCCGGCGGCGATCAATCCGAGGGGGATTCCACGTGCAGCGACGTCGCCGGTCACTCTATGACCTGCCCCGCCGGCGGTCTCGCGCTGATCGATCGCTTCGAAAGTGGAAGGGTTCATCCAGCGCCGACCTTCGCCCCGTGCGAGGATCTCGAGTCTGGCCAGGATGTTTTCGGGGTTGATTTCACCGGAAGCAGCTGTGAACGACTCGACGATGCAGAGAACGCCTTCGGAGTCGTCGGTGAATTCTCCGGCGGAGAGCTGGGCGCCATCCTCGAAAACGCGCGGATGGTACTGGTCGATGGCGCCGAACTTCTCCGCAACCCGCTCGCGGGTCCACCCTTCCACGGGCATGCCCAGAGCATCGCCAATACCCATGCCAAGCAGCGCACCGAGCACCCGATCCTGTCGTAAGGCCATTCTTCTCTCGCTTTGCTGCCGTTCCATGTCGATTGACGCTTCGGCGTGCCCTCAATAGACTCCGGTGGACTGCAGCTGAAGAAGGGCGGCAGTCTCGCCAGTCCAGTGTAATCGGCGGTTCACCGATCGTGATAAGCGAGCTTCGATGAGTGCCAATCTTGTCCTGATCAACGGCAACGTGATGACGATGGACCGCAATCGTCCGCACGCGAGCGGCGTCGCTCTGAGGCATGGAGTCGTTCTCGCCACCGGGACGGATGCGGAGGTTCGGGAGGCGGCCGGGCCTGGAGCCGTGGTCATCGATCTGGCGGGCCGGACGGCAACGCCCGGTTTAAACGATGCGCATTGTCATCCGATGGGCGTGGGCCACGCACTGGCCGACGTCGATGCCGGAAACCCTCCCTGCTCATCAGTCGCAGACATCGTTCAGGCGTTTCGTCAGCGCGCAGCAGCGACGTCCTCAGGCCAGTGGATCGTGGGTCGCGGGTACGACCAGGGGCGCTTGCAGGAACGGCGTCATCCTTCCCGTTACGATCTCGATCAGGCTAGCGACGAACATCCTCTGTTTCTCTACCGTGCGTGTCATCACATTGGTGTGGCGAACTCGGCCGCTCTGCGGCTGGCGGGCGTCAACGCCACCACGCCTGATCCAGATGGCGGATCGATCGACAGGGACGAACATGGCGAGCCGACCGGGGTGCTCAGAGAAACGGCAATGAATCTGGTCAGTGCCGGGATCGGCGCACCAGACGAAGACCAAATCGCCACTGCGCTTTCCCTGGCGGGAGAGGCGTATCTGGCAACGGGCGTAACGAGTGTCACCGAGGCCGTCATCCGGCGGCCGGAGGAGGTGCACGCGTATCAGTCGCTGCGGAGGGAGGGGAAACTGCGCCTCCGCACCTCACTGATGATGATCATGGAAGACACGCTCGATGCCATGATCGACCTGGGGATCAGTACGGGTTTTGGCGACGACATGTTGCGGATCGGACCAGCCAAGCTGTTCGTCGATGGGAGCATCGGCGGACACACCGCGAGAATGCGGTCGCCTTTCGAAGGAACGGACGATACCTCTGGTCTGTGGATGCAGGATCCGGAGGAGATGAAGCGAGCTATTGCCCGGGCGCATGCCGCGGGATTTCAGGTTGGGGTGCATGCCATCGGCGACGCTGCGATCGATCTGGCGCTGGATGCCTATGAAGAGGCCCAGAGGGCGCAACCTCGTCCGGACACTCGACACCGGATCGAGCACTGTTCGATCGTCGATCTCCCAACGATCGACCGGATCAAGGCCCTGGGGGTCGTGCCAATTCCGGGGACGTCGTTCCTTTACTATTTCCTGGAGAGTTACGTTCGCAACCTGGGTCTCGATCGCATTCGCTACGCCTATGCAATGAGAACGTACCAGGATCGCGGTGTAGTCGCGGCGGCGAGCAGCGACGCACCCGTCGTTTCCCTCAATCCTGCCATCGGGCTGAGTATGATGATGAACCGGGTGGATGTCGCAGGTACCGCAGTCTGGCCGGAGGAGTCGATCAGTCTCGATGACGCATTGCTGGCGTACACGGTGAACGGGGCGTTCGCTTCGCATGAGGAGCATCGCAAGGGCCGCCTTGCGCCGGGGATGCTCGGCGACGTGGCGGTGTTCGAAACCGATCTGGAATCACTCTCGCCGGAAGAGATCGCCACGGTTCGTGTCGATCACACGCTGCTTGGCGGAGAAATTGTCTATAGCCGTAATGGCGCCAGGTAGAA
>JBFWRO010000190.1:0-6123 GCA_050248865.1 Thermomicrobiales bacterium
GGAAATAATCCAGAGGGTGCCGTAAATGGCCACGTTGAGACCAGAACGCTCCGGACGTCGCGAGGCCATGTTGGTCAGCAAATCCCAGCTGAGCCAGTCGTAACCCCGCGACACGATGTACCACCCGAGAAGGCCAAGAGCAATCACCGCCAGGGTAGTTGCGAGTACAAAAATCCATCTCCACAAGCCAGCGACGATCTGCCGCTTTCGTAGGCCCGGAGTAACGGCGAGATTGTCGTCATGATCGTGCAAAGTCACGCTGGCAGAGGTCATTCGTACACTTCCCGAAACTTGCGCACGAACCAGTGGCTGAAAATGTTCAGCGAGAGCGTCATCACAAACAGCAGTAAGCCAACCGCGTACAGCGAGTAATAGACGTTGGTGCCCCGAACGACATCTCCTGACACGACTTGCACAATGTAGCCGGTCATCGTCTGCGCTGAATCGAGTGGATCTCGCGCGACCTGAGCCAGCGATCCAGCCGCCAGCGCCACGATCATCGTTTCACCGACCGCGCGCGACATCGCCAGAATGAACGAGGCCACGATGCCTGAAAGGGCCGCAGGTACGATCACCCGTGTGGAAACTTCGAATTTTGTCGCGCCCATCGCGTAGGCGCCTTCGCGCATCGCTCTCGGCACAGCGCGGATAGCGTCCTCAGAAAGTGAGGCCACCAGCGGTATGATCATCACGCCAACCGCCAGCCCCGCGGAGAGCACATTGAAAATGCTGGCGCCGGGAAATATGCGTTGAATGATCTCTGGAGTGATGAAGGAAAGCGCGAAATAGCCGTAGATAATCGTCGGAATTCCGGCCAGAAGCTCGAGGGTGGGTTTCAGAAACGAGCGCGAGCGCTCTGAGGCGTACTCGCTCAAATAGATCGCGCTCATGACTCCGGCCGGCATGGCAACGAGCATCGCGATAAGCGTCACCATCAGCGTCGCAGATACAAGCGGGAGTACGCCAAATGACTGATCGAACTCGAATAGAGCCGTCCAGCGCGTGCCTGTCAAAAAGCCGACAATTGAATCTGTTTGGAAAAAGCGCAGCGCTTCTGAAAGCAGAATGATCACGATCCCGAGGGTCGTGAAAATCGATACTGCAGCGCAGGCCATCAACACCAGGCCGGCAAGCCGCTCGACGAACTTCTGGCGCCTCAGCAGAGCATAGTCGACCCCAGCAACAGCCGGACCAGGATGATTAGGCTGGCGAGGTTCGGCGGCAGAGCTCATAGTGTGAAAATCATCCTGTCCTGAGTGATCGGCGGTTGCCAGCAAAACGATGAAGAAATGCAGGAATGGCCGGCGCAACGAGATTTTAGGAGCGCGCCGGCCATACCCTCAGTTCATCAGGCTAGGCGCCCGCATCTGCTGCACTGTCCGGAGCCCCGGTGCCGGCAATTGCAGCCTCGAGCTTTTCCTGGTCAGCCAGATAGGTCTCGGCCGGCGAAGCAACGTATCCAACATCACCAGCAAGGAAGCTCGCGTTTGCGAGGTAGAATCGCACGAATTCCTGCACCTCGGTGCGATCGAGGCTCTCAGCATTGACATAGATGAACAGAGGGCGCGAGAGCGGAGTATACGAGCCGTCACCGACTGTCTCGGCACTCGGCAATACGCAGCCATTTCCTCCATCGACGCCCACCAGCTTCAGGCTGTCAGCATTATTTTCGTAATATGCCAGCCCGAAATAGCCGAGGGCATTCTCATCGCCGGACACACCCTGCACTAGCTGGTTGTCGTCTTCGCTGGGAAAATAGTTGGTCGTCGAAACGCCCTCGTCCCCATTGACTACATTGGTGAAATAGTCGAATGTGCCCGAGTCAGTGCCTGGACCGTAGAGCCTGATCTCCGAATCGGGGAAGCTGGAATCGATCTGGTTCCAGTTCGTCGCTGGTTCGTCAGGCCGCCACATTTGGTGGAGTTGCTCCACCGTCAGGCAGTCCACGAAGTCGTTCGAAGTGTTCACCACAACAGCCATACCGTCGTAGGCAATCTCGAACTCATAGAACTCGACTCCCGATTCCGTACACAGCGCTGCTTCTTCTTCGCTGATTGCGCGTGATGCATTCTGCAGATCGGTTTCGCCTGCGCAAAATCGCTCGAAGCCGCCACCTGTTCCGGAGACACTAATCTCCGACTGAACATCTCCACCGCCCTCTTCGTCAAGCATGATTGCGAATTCTTCAGCCACGGCTTCGGTCATCGGACCGACGGTCGAGGAACCATCGGCAACAATTGTTCCCGAAAGCGTCGCCAGGTCGTTGCCCGGCGTATAGGGAAGTGGCGTGGCATCCTGCGCTGTGGCCACTCCGGCCAAGCCAATCATGACCGCAATGGCGAGCACAGTCGCCTGAGTGAGAGAACGGCGAGTGAGGCTCGCGAATGAACAGACCATACGTTCCGGTATCCTTTCCTAAGCGGCCCACGGCCGAATTTGCATCTAACCAGGCTTTCCCGCTTCATCGTGAAACGCTCACAGCCCGATCACTCTGATGTCGCTGCATTGCCAAGTCGGCACGCAGTCAACATCCTCACTGTACCGATTGTCGGTAAAACGACCGTAATCATCACGTTAACGGTGTGTAAGGACTCGATTCCGGGAAAAATCAGGAGTTCGAGGCAAACCAGTCAATGGCTGCCAGTAGTTGTTCATCTACACCGGCTTCGTCATCGATCAGCGGCACGATCTGATCGGGAGCCAGTCCTTGACCTTCGATGGCAGACAGCCCTGGCGTGAGCCAGTGCGCGAATGTCAGGCGAAGCGACGCCCCATCCTCGAACTCATGCACCCGTTGAACAGACCCTTTGCCGAAAGTCTGTTCACCGATCACGAACGCCCGCTCGTAATCCATCAATGCCCCAGCCACAATTTCCGAAGCGCTCGCGGTCCCTCCGTTCACCAGAACGACCAGGGGAAGGTCGAGCACCTCGTTTTCACCACCAATGATTGGCTCAGCCTGTTCGTCACCGTCAACGGAGGGGTCGAAGTCCTCATAGAGCGCCGGGCCAGATTCTTCGTCGACGAATCGGCCAATGGTCGCCTGCGCGCTTTCGACCCAGCCCCCGCCGTTGTTTCGCAGGTCGAGAATGAGTCCCGTGGCGCCATCGTCCTGCGCTCTCTGGAGGGCCGCGTCGAGCTCGGCCACCGTCCGGTCACCAAAGATCGTGATATGAATGATCGCGATGTCGTGCTCTTCATCGAGGGAATAGTCGACCACCGGATACGTAATCTTCTCCCGAACGATGTCGAAGTTCAGCATTTCTTCGGTTGACGGCCGTTGCACCATGAGCGAAACCTGTTCGCCCGCAGGACCAATGAGGGCCTCGACCGCCCCGTTACCGTCCAAGCCATCGGTACGCACCCCATCGATCTCGACGATCACGTCTCCCGACCGTATCCCGGCTCTCTCAGCCGGAGATCCAGGAACCGGCGCAACAACCTTGACGACGCCGTCCTGCGACGAAATCCAGACGCCGATTCCCTCGTACGTTCCATTCAATGTATCGGCGGCCGCCTCACTATCGTTCGGGGGCAAGTAGGTTGAATGCCCGTCCAGCCCAACCGTCAGGCCCTCGATTGCTCGCTCCTCGAGATCCGCCCAAAAGGACTCTGTATCTTCACTCGCTGCAGGCATCAGATAATATTCATCTTCGACAAGCTGCAGCACCGAATCAAGGCGAGAAAAAGAGGGAAGCCCCTCCCCTCCGCCTGTGTCGGTACTCAGGGAGCTGATCTCCAGAGGCGCGTTACTGCCGCTGGTACCCAAAACGCTTCGCTCGAAATAGAGTCCCCCAGCGAAACCAGTCATCGCCACAAGGGCAAGTGACGTGGCAATCAGGGCAACGATCTGCACGTTTCGCAGTCGAGATGGATGTCGGGCTTGATGGTGCATATGAATCCTGATGAACTGGTCGAATGTCGGAGAGCACGCGTGCGATCGCAATCGCCGCTGTGACTGATAATACCTCCCGCAATGGTACGTTCATCCTGCTCTGAATGGGAAGGCCGTGGCAACTGATGAGTTCGACCTCAGTAGTGGCCATCGATATTGGAAATACAAGCGCCCATGTGGCGATCGGGTATCGCGCTGAGGCGAAATGGCAACACATTCTGCGTTTCGCTCCTGATCCCGGCCGATCGGCCGATGAATGGTTCTCCCTCTTTTTTGCCCATGCTTCTTTGAGCCAGCCAATCGAAGCCGTCGTGTGCTGCAGCGTCGTTCCGGCGGTGACTGATCCGCTGCTGGAAGCCGCTGAGCGGGTCTGGCAGGTGGATCCTCTGCTCGTCACATCGTTGTTTGACTTCTCGATCGAATTGGCGACCGACTATCCGGAACTCACCGGTACCGACCGAGTGGTCAACGCCAATCGAGCCTGGGTCACCTGCGGCGGCCCGGTCATCGTTGTGGACTGCGGCACGGCAACAAAAGTCGATGCCGTGACTGCCGACGGCAGATTTATTGGCGGATCCATCGCCCCGGGCCTGATGATGGGAATGACCGCGCTCGCAACTGGAACGGCGCAGCTTTCTTCAGTCTCACCTCGCTATCCCGAGTCGGCCATTGGCTCGAACACTCGCGACGCAATCCTCTCCGGAACGATACGTGGGCATGCCCGCATGATCGAAGGACAGATTGCCGACATGCAAACTGAAATCGGCAAGGCGCGATCGGTCATCCTTACTGGAGGAGCTCATCCCTATCTTCTCAGTGGTCTTCGCACTGAAGTGAGCGCCGTACCCACCCTAACGCTCGATGGACTCAAGATGCTTGTCGATTAGGGAACCAAGGAGTTGACGCGTGCTCGTGCCCGTGTTTTTTGCCGCATTTCCGGCTAGGTCCGTATAATTCCCCGATCAGACCCTTTTGTCCTGGCCGACTCGCAATATGACACTTCCCGTCAGGCAGTACAGGGTGAATGAGCCAGAATTCCTTGAATCCGGGTGATTCTGGCTGTTCGCCGGTTTTGGGCAAAGGGAATGCCCCGGTGAGTCACCGGATCGTCCGGCCGTTCGTTGAAATGAGGATGCCCAGTGAATCAGTACGCAGCCAGTGACATTCGCAACATCGGACTCTTCTCCCACGGTGGCGCGGGAAAGACGTCGCTGGCTGAAGCGATGCTCTTCCTTTCGAAGGCGACAACTCGGCTCGGAAGGGTCGAGGATGGCAACACCACAACTGATTTCGATCCGGATGAGGTGAAGCGCCAGATGTCGATCAGCGTCGCGCTGGCGCCGGTTGAGTGGAACGGCGTCAAACTGAACATTGTCGACACTCCCGGTTACGCGGATCTTCTCGGTGAAGTCGCCTCTGCTCTCTCAGTCGTGGATACGGCGCTCATTCTCCTCGATGCATCAGCCGGTGTTGAAGTGGGCACCGAGCAAGTCTGGGCAATGGCCGGCAAGCAGAATGTGCAGCGAATCCTGTTCATCAACAAGATGGATCGCGAGAACGCGAACTACGCACAGTCTCTCGACAGCGCCATCGATGCGTTCGGCAACGCCCTGGCCCCGGTGCAGATTCCCATTGGCAAGGAGAAGGATTTTCGAGGAATTGTCGACCTTTTGCAGAACAGGGCATTCACATTTGACGATAGTGGCGCGTGCACCGAAGGTGATCCCCCCGCCGAAATGGCTGACGAGATTGCAGGCCACAGGCAGACACTCGTCGAAGCGCTTGCGGAAACCGACGAAGAGCTCATGATGCGGTATCTCGATGATGAGGAAATCGGAGCCGATGAACTTCTGGCGGCCCTTCGATCCAGCGTCAAGTCCGGCACCGTGGTTCCAGTGTTCTGCGGCTCGGGCACCACAACCAGGGGCGTTGCTC
Source organism: Thermomicrobiales bacterium (assembly GCA_050248865.1). Classification (GTDB taxonomy): domain Bacteria; phylum Chloroflexota; class Chloroflexia; order Thermomicrobiales; family UBA6265; genus JAHBVL01. The sequence continues at coordinate 5,831 of JBFWRO010000190.1, forward strand.
AGTTGTTGAGAGGATTGAGCGATTTTGCGCTTCCGGCAAGTGATCGAGTGATTACCGGAACGGAGAACGGCGAGCCAGTCGAATTGTCAGCTGATCCGGCGGGCCCCTTGGCGGCAAAGGTTTTCAAGACTTTTGCCGACCCACACGTTGGTCGACTCTCCTATTTCCGTGTCTTTTCCGGTTCCCTGAAGTCGAACGGCACCGTTCGGAATCCAGGCTCCGACAAATCCGAGCGACTTGGCCATGTCTTCTATATCAGGGGCAAAGACCACCTCAACACGGAGGTTGTCTCG
>JBFWRO010000191.1:0-6107 GCA_050248865.1 Thermomicrobiales bacterium
GCACTGATGGAGGCCGACATCACCTGGAACGATCTGGGATTCCAGAACCGCCCGAGTCAGGTAGTCGTGCAGCCCACCGACCCGAACGAGAGCACCTCAGGTCAGATGTTCGCTGGTTTGATTGGCAACACCATGAACTGTCTCGACGTCGTCGATGACTCGTCCGTCGCAGCAATCCTGCCAGGCATCCATGAGTATTTCGGTCGCGTCGGATACATGCCACCGTCGTCTGCCACGCTCTTCAACTCCTACATGGCACAGGGAGAGGGATCGTATCCGCTCGTATCGCTGCTCGAATCACAGATCATCGAATCGCTGGCAGAGAATCCCGAGATGGTCGAGCAGGTTCAGGACGAGATTCGCATTTTGTACCCCGAGCCGACGGTTTGGCTGACTAACCCAATGATTGCCTTGTCCGACGAAGGCCGGACGCTCGTGGAAGCCATGCTCGATCCTGAAATTCAGGCAATGGGGTGGCCGGCGATGGGATTCAGACCTTCGGTGCCTGGCGTGCGAATCGACCTCAGCACAGTGCCTATTTCCGGCCTCAAGGAGGACATCACGTCGGTTCTGAACCTGCCTGCGAACCCGATCCTGGACCAGATCCTGAACGCGGCTCGTCTCGAGTACGTGCCCGATCCGAACGCACCCCCGCGCCGGGATTGCGACGCCGAAAATGCCTCGATCACTACGCCCGTCGATCGCGCACCAGGACCGCAGGGAACAAGACATTACGCGCCGTCGCCAGGTGACGTCCTGGCTAGGGCAGCTCGCCTTCCACAACCGGCAGCACGATCCGCGATGGATAGGCCACATCGTGGTAGACGGTCTGGTGGGCGACGATGCAGTCCTCGCGCGTCGCCTCGGCAATGACTCCGCCATGGTTCGGATTGCGGTCGAAGCGCGGGAAGTTACTGGACGAAATCTCCATCCTGATCTGATGTCCGGGCAGAAAGACATTGCTCGTCGCCCAGAGATCGATCTCGTACTCTTCGATGGTGCCGGGTTCCAGGAAATGCTCTTCGCGGGTGGTCTTGCGGTAGCGGGCCCGGATGATGCCGTCGGTGAGGTTGCGGGCGTCGCCGCACGGTGAGACGTCGACCAGCTTTGCCGTGAAGTCGGTATCGACGGCGCTGCTCGATGCGTAGAGGATGACTTTGACCGGTCCGGTGATCTCCACCGGCTGCTCGATCACCGGACTGGTGTAGACCAGCACGTCGGAGCGGGACTCGATTTCGGTTTGATCGAAGGAGCCCGCAGCGGCCCAGTGGGTGTTGCAGCAGAGTGGTCCTCCCCTCGTGGGGACAGGGTTGAGAGGATCGTACAGGTAGTTGTCAGGCCGTCCGGACGTAACCTCTTGCTGCGTCAGCACGCCATCGCCAAACAGGGTATTGGCGTTGCCGTTGCTGGCCAGGAAGTAGTCGGTGTATCGCGTGCGGGCCAGCGGCCAGTCCTGCTCGTCTCTCCAGCGGTTGATGCCCATGACAAAAATGCGGACGGGCGCTTCGTCGTCGACGCCATTGTCGATATCCCGCAACCAGCGATCGAACCAGCGCAAATGCACGCCATCGATATCCGCGACGGTGTGCCAGCTGCGGATGCCGGGATCGTATTCGCCGACCGGGCTGAAGGTGACACTGGTCATATGCTCCCAGGGGCCGATCAACAAACGGGCAGCTTTGCGGGCCTGCTCGGTCCTGGCACAGTCGCGCATTTCCTGATAGTTGTGGATCGTTCCACCCAGGAAGATGTCGTACCAGCCACCGATGTTCAAGGCGGCGACGTCGAGGTTTCCGCAGTTCGTTTCGATCTTCAGCTTGTCCCAGAATTCGCAGTGGGTCGGGTTGTCGAGCCACTCATCATAGAAAGGCGCCAGCTCGGCCAGCTGCGGGTCGCCTTTCGTGGGCATCCGGTCGAACTCGGCCGCCATGGCGTCGACACGGTCCAGCAACCGCTCGAACTCACTCGCATAGCCGGGATCCGCTTCCAGCCTTCTCGCCGCCGTGTTCGTGGCCAGGAAGGTCAGCGTCCAGCTCAGATTGAAATTGAGCTCGAACGCCCCGCCCTGGTAGGTCCATCCTTCGTGGTAGTCGGACGCCGTGACGGTCGGCACGATCGCCTGCAACCCGGGAGCACCACCGAGCGCCGATTGCCACTGCGTCAGGCCGACATACGAGCCGCCGAACATGCCGATCCGGCCGTTCGACCAGGGTTGCTCCTGCAGCCAGGCGCAGGTGTCGTGACCGTCGTGTCGCTCGTTCGGAAACGCATGGAAGTTCCCTTCCGAAGCCCAACGCCCCCGCGTGTCCTGAATGACCACGGCGTAGCCTTCCCCGACAGCACGCAGCGAGAACGGGCCGGAGGAATTGATCACCGCCGACTTGTCGTATGGCGTGCGCTGCAGGATGACTGGATACTGGCCCGGTTCGGCCGGTCGGTAAACGTCCGCGTAGAGGACCACTCCGTCCCGCATGGGGATTGGAACGTCTCTCTCGAACGTAGCGGTATACCCCTGACGCATCCTCGACCTCCCAATGCAAAACAGTCCCTGAGCGTGCGTCATCTTCGCACACCATTCCCCGGGCATCTTTACGAGCAATCACGTTCCAGTCTCGGCAGGCAGGAGTTCGGCGACCGTGGCAACAGGAGCGCCGCACTCTTCCGATGATTTGGTCTGGACGACCTATGTACGCCCCGATCGTTCAGGGTCGCGAATTGGTAACCTCGCGAGTGGATTTGCCGCTCCGCTCAGCTCGGATGTGATCGAGCAATGGCGTTTCGCTCAATTCGTCAAGCGAACCGCGGCAGACGATCACCCAGGCCGATTCGATGGCAGCGCCGGCGGCGAGGACGGTGAAGAGATGAAAGAGCACGCCGGCGTCGTTTTCGCGGGTGAAGAGATTCAGCACGTAGAGGTGTCCGGCAACAGCCGCCGCCCGCGCTGAGTGGATGTGCAGGTTGCCGACGCGGCGATGCTCGATCCACTCGAAACTCATGAGCACCCCAGCCACAATGCCAAGCGCCAGGAGTGGACGCCGCCGATTGCGCATCACTTCCGGGTAGAGCAGGGCCATCCAGCCGGGCGCAGACACGATGATTGCCATATCAGCCACGGTGTCGAACTGCGAGCCGAACGGCGATCGCTTGCCGCTGCGGCGGGCGATGACACCGTCGAGAACGTCGGTGGCAGCCGAAATCGCCACGCCTGCGCCGACACTTGTGCGTTTCCGGGAAGCGGCGAGCATCCAGAGAACCGGGGCGAGGGACAATCTGACCAGACTGAGCCAGTCGGAAGGCGACTCGATGTTTCCCCATTGCGTGCGGAACCAGCGATCCAGGGAGGTCATGCGACCAGGGATCGTCCCGAATCATGGAGCAGGTGCTCTCCCGCGTCGATAATCTCTTTCAACGCCTGCACCGCTCTCCAGACGTCTTCGAACGTGGTGTACAGCGCTACTGGGGCCAGCCGGATGACATTTGGCGCCCGGTAATCCGGCACGATGCCGCGCGCCTTCAATGCCCTGGCGATCTGCACTGCGTGGTCATGCTCAACGGCGACATGCCCACCCCTGCGCTCCAGTGCGAGAGGCGTGCCGATTCCAAAATTATACGGTAATTCCGTAAGACCAGAATGCATGAGCAAATCGATCAGATACGTGCTCAGGTCGAGCGACTGGCGGCGAATCTCTTCGATTCCTGCCTCTTCGAATATCTGCAGAGACCCCAGCAGACTGGCGCCAGCCAGAACGGGAGTCGTGCTGAGTTGCCACGCTCCGGCTGATCGAGCTCCCTCCCAGGTGTGAAGCATGTCGAACTGCTTCTCTTTCAGGTATCCCCACCAGCCAGTCAATCCAGGTGTCCGGTGGAGATGGCGCCGATGTATGTAGAGCGCTCCGACGCCTCCAGGCCCGGAGTTCAGATACTTGTACGTGCACCAGAATGCGAAATCGACACCCCACTCGCTGAATCGGTGCGGAACAGCACCTGCCGAATGAGCACAATCGAACCCGACCGGGATTCCCCGTTCGCGCCCTGCCGCGGCCAGTCGCTCGATGTCGAACAATTGTCCGGATCGGTAGAGCACCGATGGCAGCAGGACCAGGGCCACGTCCGGGGACATCGCGTCGATGATGTCGGCTTCGTCGATCGTGCATCCGTCGGACGAAGGAATTATCAGGAGATCGCGATGCGGATCGCCGCCATGCAGGGCGATCTGGCTCTGCAACGCGTACATGTCGGAGGGGAAGTCCAAAGCCGTCGCGACGATCCGCCGCCGCCGTCCTTCAGGCTGATAAAAGGTGCTGACCAGGCTATGCAAATTGACAGTCGTGGTGCCGGTGACCACAACTTCGTCAGCGTCCGCACCGACGAGCGGGGCCATCATCGCGCCCAATCGCTCACCGAGCGTAAACCAGTCCGGCTCAGCCTCCAGCCAGCCGTCGATGCCCAGCGTCTTCCACTGATCGAGCGCGCGCAGCACGGCCGCTTCCGCATCGATCGACAAGAGTCCCAGCGAGTTGCCATCCAGATAGATCCGCCCGGCTGGGAGACGATGGAACCGGTTCCGCAACGGAGCGAGCGGATTGGCTGCGTCCCGATCGCGTGCATGGTTCAGGGAATCGCTCACGGATCACCATCCTTCCCCGGTATGCTCGAGTTGTTTCGGTCTCGCTCCGGGAAGAGCGAAACCTGGCGGGCCTCGAATGGGCGGAACGTCGGAACACCCAATGCATCGAGACGATCCCGAAGGTGCCGGGATTTTCTGTCAAGTTCGATGACCATGGCCTTGAGTACGGCAATCTCGTCCATCACCATCCGGTGCTCTGCCGATAATGCCGTGAGCGACTCACGTAACTCGGCCGCCGCCTCCTCCGCCCTACGCTGATCCCGTTCGGCTGTCTCAATCGAAGAACGCAAAATTGCATTTTCATCCCGCAGATTGGCAATCGTTGTAGTTGCGCGGCTCGCGTCCTGAATCGGAGGATCGGCGCCTTCCGGGTTGGTGATCTTCCCGCATCGAGGGCACGTTTGGCGGTCGTCAGTCACCGTGGCCAGACATCGTGAGCACTGCGTCATGGCAGCATCTCCTGGTAGGCTCGCGTATGTTCGCACGACAATGCATAATATCAAAGTGGAACAGTTCGTCTGCGACAGTGATCCATCGAAGGGTTACCGGCGTAGACATGGGTGACGACCCGTTGCCAAAACGGACGTTCGCCCCTGATTCCCCGCAGGACATCCCGGATGACCTCTGGACCGCGACTTCATGATCGCCCCGGGCCACATGCATGACCGGCGCGCGCTCTACCTATCCAAGCCAGACCATTTCCGGACAATCGCCAGCGAAAGGTTCGATGAGACTATGCTCTCCTCTCTCTTCGGTAAAAAAAAGCTCACCATGATCTCACCAGACGAAGCACTTCCGGGAAGGGCTCAACCCGTATTCGCCATCCCGGCAACGCACGATGTGCTGGGGACTCCGCTCCAGCCTCCTTTCCCGGAGACGACGCAGGTGGCGTACTTCGCCATGGGGTGTTTCTGGGGAGCGGAGAGGATTTTCTGGAAACTTCCAGGTGTCTACACGACCGCGGTTGGATACATGGGCGGCTTCACGCCCAATCCTACGTACGAGGAGGTGTGCTCCGGCCAGACCGGACATGCTGAAGCCGTGCTGGTCGTCTTCGACCCCGAGCAGATCTCTTTCGAGAATCTGGTCATTCACTTCTTCGAGGAACACGATCCCACCCAGGGAATGCGACAGGGCAATGATGTCGGCACGCAGTATCGCTCGGGAATATGGACAACCACGGAGGAGCAGCATGCCGTGGCTGTCGATCTTCTGAGCAACTACGATTCGAAGCTGCATCAGGCGGGTTTTGGCGAGATCACGACGAGTGTCGAGGCGGCCGTTCCTTTCTATTATGCAGAGGGATACCATCAGCAGTATCTCGACAAGCATCCGAACGGGTACTGCGGACTGGAAGGCACGGGAGTCTCCTGCCCGGTGCCGTGGGCCCGGAAAGCGACCAGGGAGGATGTTGTGACTGATATGCCATCCAGCAACGCGGAATGGCGCGAGCGACTTACGCCCGAGCAGTATCACGTGC
>JBFWRO010000192.1:0-6102 GCA_050248865.1 Thermomicrobiales bacterium
TGACTGCATAACCCCGATCCGGCAGCCGATCGAGCGCCCTCCAGCAGAGGGGGATCGCGGCAATCGCCATGAGCTGCAGTGCGAGATACCAGAAAACGACGGGATAGCGATTCGAGAGCGAACCCGGATCGAAGATATCGCTCCAGGTTCCGCCTGCCTGCTGCGTCTCTCGCTCTCCTTCATCGAGCATCAACAGGTTGTAGCCGGCATTGACCGAGCGAATCTGCGCGATATCCTGGTTCAGAAACGTCGCCAGATGAGTCGCGGCCCGATCCGCGTCGAAGGCGTCAGTCTTCTGAAAAATGTAGACCTTGGGATGATCGTAAACGGTGAACGCCTCTTCGGCGTTGTCGTCGATCAGCTCGACGCCGAAGATTTCCGGGTAGGACGTGATCGTTTCGACGAGCTCGAAGCCAAGTTCACCGGAAAAAAGCATCCGGTAATACTCGATCGTCATCGGATAGCGTTCTGGGATACGGGGAATTGACTCATAGAGCCGGTTACTGGTCAGGAAGAGCCAGTCACCCTGTTCCAGGAAGTTCATCATCTCGTCGAGTTTGGCCGCATCGTCGAGATTGTAATTGGGCATCTGCAGTCCTGGATATGCCCCTGACCCTGGATACCCCGGAAGATTGAGTGGAAGAGGATCGTCCCAGTGCTCGAGGATGACGGTTCCCGGCGGAACGTTGTTGTAGAGCCACTCTGAGGCCGCAACCCTCGTCGTCGGTTGCAGGTAGACCGAGCTGAATGCCAGTGCGTAGATTGCGGTGAGCGCGACAACACCGACAGATGGCAGGGCAAAAAGCCAGTCACGATTGGGCCAGCGTGCTCTACCCCAACCGTACAGCGCCATGAGACCAGCGGCCGCGAGCAAGATCAGGAAGGGGTAGGCTGGAATGATGTACCGCATCGTCCGTGTGAAGGCGATGCTGTAGTAGACAAGATGAAATGCAGGCCAGCCGATCAGAACGAGGAGCCAGGCCGGCGGCATCCTGCGCGCTGTCAGCGCGCGTATCGAGGCAAACGCCAGCCCAGCCAGTGACGCAATTCCGAGCGCTGGACCCATCCCCCAGACGATCATATTTCGGACCACGAATGACAATGGCCGGTCTGCCCATTGCACCGACGGCGGAGCGTCGGCCTCCCCGCTCTGTATCGCTCGCCAGTACTCGACGTCACGTGTCCAGCGAGAATCGAACCCGAAATCGAGCAGATTCCCGCTGGCGAAGGCGTAAGGCTGGGCGATTCTGAACGTCCAGATCGCGGCAATCAGTGCCAGCAGGACACCCAGAAGCGCCGGCAGGCCGCGTTTGGATGATCGTCGCCAGAACGCTTCCACGCCATGCACCCGAATCTGCTCGATAAGCGGCAGCGCGGCGACAGCAATAATCGGGAGGGCGCTCAGCTTGCTGGCAACAGCGAGCCCGGCCATCGCTCCCGACAGCGCGAAGTCCCACCAGCGCCCTTGCGCATTTGCACGCAGGGAAAACCAGAAGGCAGCGAGGCAGAACATCGTCACCCAGTTGTCGAAGGTGCCAAAGTGGGAGAGCTGAATGCTCAGGACCGTTAGCGACAGAAGCAATGCCGCGAGAAGCGCGACAGTATCGCCGAATAGCCTCCTGCCGATGAGGAAAAGCAGAAGGATGGAGATCAGATCGACTATCGCCGAAAGCGACCGGCTGGCCATGTGGTAGTCGCCGTAGGTGGTATTGCCTGTCAGCTCACCCCACGCCTTGCCCACGATCAATGGGAACGTTCCGTAGATGAACGTCGGGAATGAAGCGTTTCCATCACCATCCCTGACGTTGTATGGATTGAGCGGTGACGACTGACTATCGAGGTAGCCGGTGATGCCATCAGGCCACTGGACGGCGGTGGCCACCATCGTCAGGAACCGCTCGTCCGGATGGAGATTCTGACCATTGTCCCAGTCACGATTGGTCAACCGGAGCAAACCACCCAGAAGCAGGATGAGTATCAGCGCGGCAGGCACGGCAATGCGCGCCAGATCGAGCGAAGCCCGGCCGGCGACCTCGTTCGACCGTTGCGTCGTCGGCTCTGACGTCATGGCGAGCCCATCAATGCTGATCGCGTCCGCTGGAAACAGGCGTCTTCACGGCTTTGACGAACTGATAAGCGCCGCTTTCTGGAGGCTGCTCGTCATAATATCTGCGATACCAACATGCATACGGTTTCATCTGCGCAGGATGCAGCACCCATCGTCCCAGAAGCCTTTTGGAGATGAGATTCGGAGTGCCAAGATAGTGGGCCAAGTCAAATGTTCGATGCGCAGCTGGCGAGAAATAGTAGTGATGCTCGCTCATCTCCAGCCCTGCGCGAGTCAGCCGTTCTCTCCAGACGCCTGGCGGGTCTACGTGGTAGTGATTGGAAATCCGGTTGAAGAAATCGCCATAAGCTGCAGAGGCCCTGCTCAAGCGTGCCTTGCGAAACAACGTCGAACCGAGCAGGTACTCCGGATAGTGCTCGCTCGGCAGCGTCGTGGCAAAAACACCACCCGGGCGCAGCACCCGGCTAATCTCGGCAAGCGTTCGATCGACATCCGGAATGTGTTCGATCACACAGTTGCTGACAACGGTGCCAAATGCGCCATCGGCAAACGGAAGCGACGTTGCACTCCCCTTCACCACATCCAGATAGACATCTGGCCGCATCGTCGCCGCTTCCGCCAGATCGCGATCCATCGGATCGAGCCCGACATCGATCGGTTCGTCGTAGGCAATCGATGCGAAGTTGCCGTCGCCGCAGCCAATGTCGAGCACAGGATGAACGAACTCCACCGCACCCATGAACTTGCACTCGACCGATCGCAGCAAGGCGCGATGCGGCGCCATGCTCTGCAAATGAGGTGTCAGAAAGTCGCGGTCACGGTCATTGCTCACGCGGCGCGCCTCCCCTCATGCAGAAGTCGTTCGAAGAGATCTTCGTAAGCGGCGACGGTCACCTGCGGATCGTAAAGCGCCTCGATCTCTTCCCGCGGGCGACTGTACGCGTCTCGGTTGTTCAACACCCTGCGAATTCCGTTGGCGAGGGACAGGCTGTCGGCAACGTCCACGATTTCGCCCATCCCTGTCGTCAGGACTGGCTGACGCACTCCCGGCAGATTCGAGCAGACAACCGGTGTTCCGCATAGCATGGCCTCGACCTGAACGAGACCAAAGGACTCAGTCGAGTTGTCACTGCTCATCAGCAACGCTTCCAGTGAACCATAAAACGCGGGCAACTCATCAGGCTTCAGCGTTCCGATAAACGTCCAGTGTTCTCCCAGTTCCTGCACGGCAGGTGACAGCCTCTCCCGATAGGCCTCCTCGCCAACGACGGTTTCGTATGGCCCTGCGAACAGGATGCGCAGATTCGGGAAATCACTGATCAGTTCTGGCGCTGCCTGGATCGCATATTCGATGCCCTTTTCAGTAGCAAAACGCGATGCATACCCCAGCACGGGGCCATTGCCGAGTCTGAAGTTGTGCCGAAACGCTTCGACCTCCTGCTCAGAGGGCGAAGGCATGATCACTGGAGGACCGATGATGACCCGTTTGTCTTTCCAGCGGCGCAAAAAGCGCGAATGGTCCGCATAATCCTCGGTATACGCGACAACAGCATCCGCCAGTCTGCCCGTCAGATTGTTCGCTGTATCGACGATCGTGCCGATTCCGCTGTTCAACCGTCCGGGCGGCAATTCGAGATCGCAGTGATAGGTCAGCACGACAGGTTTGCCCATAGCTCGGCCGGGTCCTGCGACAAGCGTCGATTCGACCTGGGGAAGATGCAGATTCACGATGTCATGCTCGCGTAAGAGCTGAACGGCTTTCGGACCGAACTGCGGCATGAGTGGACCCTTGCCTACCGATGCCACCACTGGAACGCGAACAACCCGCACGCCGTGCAGATGCTCCTCGACAGGCAACGCACGGTCGTGGCGAGACGTCAGAATCGACACCTGGTGTCCTTTGGCCACAAGCGCCCGCGCCAGTCGCTCGGCGTAGATTGTCAATCCGCTGACATGCGGTCGGTAGTAGGTCAGGGAGAGGAGGATGCGCATGCGCGGGCTCAGTCGAACAGCTCGCGGTTTTCAGCAATCCACGACGTCAACCGAGCCAAACCGTTTTGCACAGGCACGACCGGTTTCCAGCCGGTGTCGGTGCGATACTGCGTCGTATCCGCAATAAACACGGGCTGATCGCCGGCTCGCACAGGCGCAAAGGTCGGCGCGGGAATTTCGCGGCCAAGCGCGTCCTCCAGCAGAGGCGCAAATTCCCACCAGATCGACAGGGCATTCTCGGCGCCGCCGCCAAGGTTGTATACCTTGCCGCTCGTGACATCGATGCGTTCGAGCGCCATGTCATAGGCATCCAGCAAATCATCGTTGTAGAGGAGGTCCCGAACCTGCTTGCCATCGCCATAGTTGGTGATGGGCTGTCCGGTCATCGCAGCAATGGCGAACCAGGCGACCCAGCCTTGATCCTCGACCCCCATCTGACGAGGTCCATAGATGCACGATTGACGAAAAACGACCGTATTCAGTCCGTAGATTCGGGCATAGTCATGAACGTACTGATCCGCCGCGCCTTTTGAGCAGCCGTAGGGAGAATGGAAGTCAAGTGGCTCGCGCTCCGAAATCCCGTTTGGCAGGTCGACGAAAGCATGTCGGGTTTCTTCTTCGACCGTCTCCAGGTGCGCGAGCTCACCGTACACCTTGTTCGTCGACGCATAGATAAGCGTGGGCCGGTGCTGCGAATTGCGAATGGCCTCCAGTACGTTGAAGGTGCCGCGGACGTTCACATCGAAATCATGTCGTGGGTCACTCACAGAGCTCGTCACCGCAACCTGGGCAGCCAGATGGTAGACAACGTCAGCATCGTCCACCGCTCGCTCGCAGGCATCTTCATCCGCGACTGAGCGAACCAGCAGGCGAAAAGACTCGCCATGACGTTCGCGCAACCAGCGAACGTTCTCTTCTGCGCCGGGCCGGGAAAGATCATCGAGGATCGTCACCCGCCGTCCGGTGGACAGCGCGCGGTCCACCAGGTTCGCGCCGATAAATCCTGCGCCCCCAGTGACCAGCAACGATTGGGAACTGTCCACGCGCGGAAGCAAACCTTTCCGGAAGAGTGGGGATGCGCCGATCAGCACGCTCGCCCGAGGAAGCCGCGTACGATGATACCACCGGGTCGGTGGTCTTCAGCGAGGTCTCGATCCGCTACATACGTCATTTCAACGCCCGTCGCATTATGTCCGTTAAGGAAAATACCGAATTTTGCGGATGGCCGCGGGGCTAGCCCGCGACTACGATCATTGTGGTTCGAAAGCCCGTCGAACTCCGGACTAATGGAACGTGCCCTTGACGCACGACTGTGAATGAAATGGACGATAAATAATGGAAGCACTAATGGAAAGCCCCACGCGGGTCGCCGCGTCGTTCGATCCGCTTGCCAGTCGAGTCAATGGCCGCGTCTTCACCGAAGGCCATGAGAAATATGATGATGCGCGGCGCATCTGGAACGCGCTGAGGGACCGTAAGCCGGCCGCGATCGTCCGGCCTGACTCCGTGCAGGACGTCGTCGCGACGGCCCGGTTCGCCCGCGACCGTGGCGTCCTCCTCTCGGCGCGGAGCGGTGGACATGGCATCAACGGTGGAGCAGTCCGGGACGGGGGAATAACGGTCGATTTCTCCCGCTGGCGAGAGATCGAGATCGATGCCATCAATCACATTGCCGTCGTCCAGCCTGGTGTGACATGGGGCGAACTGGATGCTGCAACGCAGGAGTTCGGCCTTGCGGTTCCCGGTGGAAAGGTCGCTTCCGTGGGAGTCGGAGGATCGGTGCTGAACGGTGGCATCGGGTGGCTCGTTCGCCACCACGGACTCTCGATCGATCATCTGCGCGCAGTGGAGATCGTCACCGGAGCGGGACGAGCTGTTCGCGCCAGCGCAACGTCAAACGCCGATCTCTTCTGGGCGGCCCGTGGCGCAGGATCGTTCATCGGCATCGTCACTTCCTATGAGTTCGACCTGATCCCGGTTGGTCCGGTGGTGGCCGGCATGGTGTTGCACCCGTTCGACCGGGCGCGTGAGGTCCTCGAGTT
>JBFWRO010000193.1:0-6092 GCA_050248865.1 Thermomicrobiales bacterium
AATGGCCGATTATTGCATATTCTTGACGGCGTCTCCCGATACCGGCGACTCGCGCATGCGTTGAAGGGATTCGAGCCAGTCGATGGCCGCTTCGGTCTGGGCGATCCGAAGAGTGCGAACCGACCAGAGGAAGCGTCTCGCCTCCTGATCGGCAGGCGCTTCCTCGAACGCGTCAGGCAAAGTCATCGACTCGCGAACCTCCCGGAGTATCGCGAGCTGCGTGGAGATCAAGTTCGTGGCAACCTGGGGGTCGAGGCGCTCAGCGAAATAGAGCTTGACCAGGAAATCCAGCCGGATTTCGCGTGTGTGTCCAACCGGGGATTGCAGCCATTTCCGAAGCCGGGATCGTCCGTGGTCGGTGATTTCATAGACCTGCCGGGGCGGTCTGCTGCCGCTCTGAATAGTGGTTTGGGTGACGCTGACCGACCGCTCCAGACGCTTCAGGTGGTGGTAGAGCATGCCCGGTTCGAGTCGAAGAATCTCGCCTAGTGGCTGTCCCGGCGCGAAGGACCGTGCGAGATCGTACCCATGACGGCCCTCCTGCTCGGTGGCAAGGAGGCCAAGAATGGCGAATTCCGCTGGTCGCTCTTTTGTTGCCATACATCCAGTCCAATTCCATGGATTGCCAGCCAGATTGTAGCAATGCCCGCCTGCGGGTTGACATCATGTTACGATTGCATCGTAAGTACGGGGGAATTGGGTGTCATTTCCACAATTCGAGGCGCCTGGCTGATGGATAGCGACTTCCTCAGTGAGTTGTTTGCGTCCCGCGTGCGGGCCGCGGTCCTTGGCCATGTCGTGCCCCGGCCACATCGTGGGTTCTCGCTGACGGAGCTGTCACGGATTCTCGGGCTGCCGATCAGCAGTTTGCAGCATGAATGCTACAAACTCGAGCGGATCGGCATTGTGGTTTCCAGCCGGTCGGGTGCGTCTCGCCGGTACTCGATCAATCCGGATTTCCCATTGCGTAGAGAGTTGACGGCGCTCATCGTCGGTGCGCTGGGACAGAAGTCCTCGCTGCAAGCGACGCTGGAGCACGTGGAGACGCTGGAGACCGCCTTCATCGCCGCCGAGTTGCCGTTGTCTGACGAGGTCCTTCTCGACTCCACGGCGGCTATCCCGCTAGTGCTGGTGGGGGACATCCCTCTCGAGGAGATCGATGCCGCACAGAGCCGGGCGGCCGACCTGCTTGGGCTTCCGGCGGGAAGAATCGAGGCGGTCTACTATCTGCCGGAGGACTGGCAGTCCCGTCTGGCCCAGCGCGCACCGTACGCAGTCTGGCTGCTCGAAGGTCCTCGCACCCATTTGCTCGGCAACCCAGTGCCGGCCTGAGATGATTTCCCAGCTGCGTGCCGCACGATGACGCAACGAACATTGCTCGTCGGTCAGTCCGGTGGGGCAACCGCAGTCACCAACGCCACGCTTGCGGGCGTCGTTCGACAAGCTCAACTGTCCGGTTTTCACCGTATTCTTGGCCTGCGTCACGGAGTTCGAGGTCTGCTTCGCGGTGAATATTTCGATATGTCGGCAATGTCTGTCCAGAAACTGGATCAACTGGCCAGAACACCTTCAGCGGCGCTGGGAACGGCCCGGATGAAAATGAATGATGCCGACCTCGAGCGTGCGTCTGTACTTTTGAGCGAGTTGGACTGCGAGGATATGGTCCTGATCGGCGGCAACGACTCCGCAGATACAGCGCTTCGCCTGCACGCCATAGATGCCGGGGTCAGGGTCGTGCTTGCCCCGAAAACGGTCGACAACGACTTGCCGGAAACGGATCACTGTCCTGGTTACCCCTCCGCGGCAACCTACTTTGCGACCCTGGTGAGGAACGCCACATATGACTCGCTCTCCGCACCAGATCTCTATCCGGTCAAAGTGATCGATGCGATGGGCCGGGACGCGGGATGGCTCACCGCGGCGGCCACGCTGGCCTTCAGCGATGAGGAAGAGGACTTGTGGCCATTGCTGATGCTGCCGGAACGCCCGCCACAGGACGCTGAGGAGGTATTGGCGCTCATCGAGGCAGCTCTCGATGAACGGGGTTGGGTCGTTTGTATCATGCCTGAAACGATGAGAGACGCACATGGCAGGCATCTCAGTGGCGATGCGCCAGCCTATGTCGATCCGTTCGGACATGCGTATCGGATGCCTCCGGCGGTTACCCTTGCGGCGTCGCTCCAGTCGCGACTGGGAATACAGGCGCGATTCGAGCGACCCGGATCCGCTGTCCGCATGTGGCAGTCGTCATTCGACAGAGAAGAGGCCCGAGCAATCGGTGAAGCGGCTGTCCTCCGACTCCAGGAGGGACAGAGTGGCGTGATGGTGACGATCGAGCGCAACGAGCAGTTTTCGTTTGGGACATGTCCGCTCGAGTCCGTTGCGAACCTGTTGCGACCGCTCGACGACCATTTCATCGCTCCTGGAGGGCATGCGGTGACCGCGGCGTTTCGTGACTATGCGCGCCCGTTACTGGGTGAAGATGCCTTTCCCGCATACTTACGGTTGACGAGGGACGGTTGAGGTTTTCACCGGTTTAGGAAGATCGAGCAACGAATGGGTCTGAGAGATTTGTTCAAGCGACGACGCGGGCAACCGGGGACGGCCGAAAACGCCAGCCCGGTTCTCAGCGATCGCGAGCATGATCTTGCGCTTCGCGAGCTTGCCGCGCTCGACCGGCTGACCATTGTGCTCGATGCGTTTCCAGCTTCCGATGAGGATCTCCAGCGAATCGCCGATGCCAGGAACCGTCTCGAATCGCTCTTTCTGCTGGTCATCGCCGGTGAGTTCAACTCGGGGAAATCCGCATTTATCAATGCCCTGATCGGTACCGAAATCATGCCGGAGGGCGTTACCCCGACGACGTCGTTGATCAATCTTCTGGTCTACGGGGCGACGCCCAGCGAACGGATGCTCCCTGATGGATCGGTGGAGCGAACGTATCCCGCCGCGTTTCTCGAGGACATTACTGTCGTCGACACACCGGGGACAAACGCGATCGTGCGGGAGCATGAAGCGTTGACCCAGCACTTCGTTCCGAATGCCGACATCGTGTTTTTCGTTACCTCCGCTGATCGCCCGTTCACCGAAAGTGAGCGCGCGTTCATGGAGGATATCCGCGAGTGGGGCAAGAAAATCGTCGTCATCATCAACAAGATCGATCTGCTGCGCAACGATGCCGACGTCCAGGAAGTGATTACTTTTGTCGAGGAGAACATCGCGAGACTGCTGGGGTTCGAACCGACGGTTTTCCCCATATCTGCCATGCAGGCCCAGCAGGCAAATGCCCTCGCTACACGAAATCCGCAGCAGAGTGGTCAGCTGTGGGAGCAGAGCCGCTTCGGCGCACTCGAGGATTACATCTACTCCGTGCTGGACGAGCAGGGGCGAATTCAGCTCAAACTCCTGTCGCCACTTGGCACAGCCGAGTATCTCGGCAATCGGTATCTGGACATCACGCAGTCTCGACTTCACGTCCTGAATGAAGATCTGGAGACGATTCAGGCGATCGAACGTCAGTTGGCGTTGTACCAGGCCGATATGCGCTCGCAGTTTTCCTACCACCTGGGGCGCATCGAAACCATCATCAGCAGAATGACGACCCGGGGGGACGACTTCTTCGAGGAGACGATTCGCATCGGTCGCATTTTCGACCTGATCAAGAGCGACAAAATCCGCGCCGAGTTCGAAGAACAGGTCGTCGGCAATAGCGAGAATGAGATCGACGCTGCAATCCAGGAGCTCATCGACTGGATGGTCGAGCAGGACCTGCGGACCTGGGAGGCGATCAATGGCTACCTCGATCGCCGTCGCCTGCAGTCCTATGAAGGTCAAATGATCGGCGAAGTGAGCAGTCAATTTCGTTACGACCGCAAGGCGCTGCTCGATTCCGTGACACGCCGGGCGCGTGAGGAGGTCGAACGTTATGACGCGGATCGAGCTGGGTACGAGCTCTCGCAGTCGGTGCGCAATGCGGTGGCGCAGGTGGCTGTCGCCGAAGCTGGAGCATTCGGGCTCGGTGCGCTGGTTGTTGCGGCAGCAAGCACGGTGGCCGTCGATGTAACCGGGATATTCGCGGCGAGTGTTTTGGCCGGGATCGGCCTCGTCATCCTGCCGCGAAAGCGGCGGCAGGCGCGAATCGAGTTTCGCAGCCGCTCGGAGGAGTTGGAACGCAGACTTGTCGACGTGATGACCGAGCAATTCGAGATCGAACTGCAGCGATCGACGCAGCGAATCGATTCTGCGCTTGCTCCATACACGCGGTTCGTGCGCGATCAGCATGCCTTGCTGACGGTGACGCGGACTGATCTGGAAAATGTGATGGCTGACCTTCGCGCGCTACGTTTTCAGATTTCCGGCGAAGAGGCTCACCCCGCTGCCATCGAGGCAGGAGATGAACAGCGCACCCGGTGATCCTGTCCAAAGGGTAAATGCAAAACAACCGCCCGGATCCGGGCGGTTGTTTCCGTTTCGCTCGAGGTGGAGCGTCAGGCCGTAACGACGACCCGCGAGTTCAGTGGCAACCAGTAGTACAGCCACTCCGAGAATGGCACTGGCAGGTTGACACAGCCGTGGCTTCTCACCTGCCCGAACTGATTGTGCCAGTAGGCGCCATGCAAGGCGTGCCCGAGATAGGTGAAGTAGTGCGTGTACGGCACGTTTGGCGTATCCCAGCACTCACCACCAGAACATGCGGCCATGCGAGTGGAGACGTACTTGACCCAGGTTCGGAACGTCCCACGAGGAGTGGCAAATCCCGGCTTGCCCGTGCTCACATACGTCCCGGCGACGACCGAGCTTCCCTGGTACACGGTCATGTACTGCTCAGAAAGATCGACGACGACATATCGCTCGCCTGAGGTCGTGGCCGGGCAGGCACGGGTGATCGTGCCGAACGACGTCTCGATCGTGACACCGTCCTGCGATCCAGCCGAATTGGTGAAAATGAACCCTGTCGTCAGAGCGAACGATCCGGAAGCGCCTGTTCCAGCCAGGTAGGAACGAGTTTGATTGGCGGCCAGTGTGTGGTTGACAATGAAAGGCTCATTTGCGCCCGGGTCGTAGTGGGTGGTGATCGAATAGATCTCCGCCGCAACCGACGAACTGTTAACGAAGGTGATGCGCTCAGGCGACGAGTAGCAGTCGAGCGAAACTTGCAGCAACCAGATCCCCGGCGCTGGTGTGGGGGTCGACAGATCCAGATGTCGGATGTAGTTGTGCGCCACCCAGCCGGTTGTCGAACCAATGGTCACTTCGACCCAGGTGTAGTTGTCACCGGGCGTATTGCCCGTGACGACGGTGCCTTGCTGGCCGCGGTTGGCTATCAGGAGAACGTTATTGCCCGTGCTCGGACCGGATCTGACGTTCAGGGTTGACGCCGTAACGACGATCTTCTCGCCGGGCAAATAGGTTCCCGCTGTCACCGTTCCGGACGGTGTCGACGTCTCCGTGGGTGTGGATGTTTCCGTCGGCGTGGACGTTTCGGTGTTTGTCGGTGTTGGAGACGCGAGAGGATCGAAGGTCGCTGTCGACGTAGGAGTGAAGGACGGGGTTGGCGAAAGTGTCGGCGTGGCCGTCAGCGCTGGCGTCGACGATGCGATGGGAGCGACCTTGTCGACATAATTGGCGGCAATCCATCGTTGACCAGAAATGTTCGAACCCATGTCGATTCTGATCCACTGATAGCTTCCAGAGGCGTTAGGGCCGGCAAGAACGACGAATTGCTGGTTGCGTTGCACAATGGCGACGACCGTGCCGCTTGTCGAAGCGCTGCTGCGGACATTCAGGCTCGAAACATTCACCCGAACCGTATCGCCCGGAACAATCCCTTTGTAGGTCGTGGGAGTCGACGTGGCGGGAGAGGTCGCCGTGAAGGATGCCGCAATCGTTGGCGATTGTTCGCCGGGCGGAACAGTGGGCCCGTCGATCCGTTCGACGAAATTGGCTGCCAGCCAACGCTCGTCCACCTCCGCAGTGCCCATGTCGATCCGGACCCACCAGTAGGATCCACCGACGACCGGGCCATCGAGAACTTCGAATTCTTCATTTGCGCGAACCTGTGCCACGGTCCCTACTGAGGTGCTCGGCTCGCT
>JBFWRO010000194.1:0-6058 GCA_050248865.1 Thermomicrobiales bacterium
AGCCCATCCGATCGGCGGCGAGTTATTTGTCTTCCGGCTGAGCGACTTTTCGGCTATCCCGGCAGCGCCGAATACCCCCGCTCCGGCCAGAGTCTTCAGTCACGAAAAAGCCAGCGGACCCGATTCCCTCGGTCTCTCCACCGTCGGGGACGGCCAGTACCGCTGGGTTGTCGATCGCGCCCGCAATGCGATCGTCGTCGTCGATGTCACCACCGACATGGTGGTCAACCAGATCGAGTTGAGCGGAACGCTCAGCCCTGATCCGGCACCGGACCTGATCGCCGTGTCTCCCGATGGGCAGTGGGCGTTCCTCTCGCTGCGCGGAGAGACGCCGCTAACCGGCGACATTCCAGAGCATCACAACGCAGTGGGCTCGACGCCGGGTGTCGGGATCGTGCGGATCGATGATCAGGGCAAGTCTGGCTCGTTCGTCGGCATCGCGCGCATGTCGAACGTCATTGACGGCGCTGAAACGTCTGACGCCCATGGAATCGCCGTTCGGGACATGTAGCCGGTACGTCGTCCGGCATCACGTCCATCGGGGGATGCGAAGTCGCATCCCCCGGGCCCGTCGAGCCGTCAGCCTAGCTCACCGTCACAGGCACGTCGTAGATTGCGTTCATCTGATATCCCTGCGCGTTCCAGGGAACCGTGAGGGGTTGCGTCAGGAAATGATCGTCGCTGGCACGCGACATCAAAACGGCGTCACCCGCGGCAGCCTCCCATTCGTATTCGAACCGCACCCAGGAATGGGGGCCCGCTTCCAGCACGATCGGAGCCTCGTTCCAGGTTTCGCCGCTATCGGTGCTGACCTCGACCATGCGGATCGCCCCATACCCAGACCACGCATACCCGGCGATGGTCACCGCGCCGGCCGAAATTTCCGCATCGGGCGACGGGGAGGTGATGACCGATTTGACCGGCATGGTCTGAACGGGCCGCAGCACGGCATCGTCCTCGTCTCTGATGACGTAGCTCTCGACGTTGAAATGGCCCTGGAAGGGATGATCGATCAGTTCAAGACCGACGACCCATTTCGTCGAGGCGATACCACCCCATCCCGGCACCAGCAACCGAACGGGCCCGCCATTCGGCCGGGGCAGTGGCTCGCCGTTCATCTTCCAGACCAACATGACGTCGGGATCGAGCGCGATTTCCAGTGGCAGTCCGCGCTGCATGTCGGCGAAATCGCCGCCTTGCGAAACGACGTCGACCACCCCATCCTGCACGCCCGCTTCATTGAGCACGCTGGCGAGCGAAACGCCGGTCCATTCGGCGTTGCCTATCGCTCCGTTGCCCCACTGCGTTCCAGATGCGGGTTCATTGCCGACTGCGAACCGCGCTCGGCTGTTGCCTGAGCACTCCAGCACCGAGGTGATCGTGTGAGGGGACATGCCCTCCAGATCGCTCAGCGACAGCTCCAGTTCCTGGTCGACCAGACCGGTAACGTTGAGATGCCAGTCTTCCGGTTCGATATCGATGGAGAGCGGACCGTTCGACCGGATGAAGAACAGCTCGTTAGGGGTCAGCAACCCATCCATCAGCTCCATCGGCATTTCGAAAGTCGTCGAGCCATGCTGAATCAGACGCGCATCTTTTCCGACTGCGGCCAGAACTTCTTCCGCTGTGGGCGTCGCGGCTTCTGGTGTCGCTTGCGCCCACGACCCTTCCGCCAGAATCGAAGCGATCGCCGGCGTCGCGAACCCGGCGGCGGCAAGTCTGCCGATCAGTCTCCGGCGGCTGATCTCCCGTTGCGGTGCATGGTGAAGTTCGTTAGTCATCGAGCCCTTCTTCGCTGCGAACGGTCTTTTCCCGCGAACGACGATTGTCGACACCAAAAGCGAGGCTGGCGAAAAGTCGTCGTTCTCGTGAAGAGATAAGGATAACAGGAGATACGCCGGTGAAAACGAATACCGGTGTTCGATCATCGTGGACTGGTCCAGGATTCTGGGTGCGTCAGGTCGCCCCGAACCACGTGGTCAATGCCTCGCGTAGTCCCGTATCCGAGCCATCTCCTACCCAGGCGACATACCCGTCCGGCCGGACCAGCACTGCCGCGGGAGCTGCGACATGACCGAGCACCGGCAGCTCCCACGCACTGTCACAGGTTGCATCGATCGATCGAACCCGATCGGTCCATCGAGCAATGTTTAGGCTGTCAGGCTTCCCGAAGTTGACCAGCACCGGCCGAGCATCATGCAGCAGAGAAAAGACCCGCATCGGACCGTCAACCGTGTTCAGATCGAGATCGGGCATGCGCCGGCCGAGCAAGGGGTGTCCCGCGCCGAGGTCGTAATGAACATCCAGTCCGGACATTCTCCCCGCCAGCTGTTTGCGCGGTTCGTCCAGGCCGAGAAGCTCGGTCATGATCTCGCGCATGGCATCAGTTCGGTCATCGGTGCGCAGCAGCGCGACCTGCGCCATCGTGTCGCGCAGCACGCGAGCAGCGACCGGGTGGCGCTCGACATGGTAAGAATCCAGAAGGGTTGGTGGCGACATCCCCTCGACCACCTGAGCCAGCTTCCACCCCAGATTCACGGCATCCTGCAACCCGATATTGAGTCCCTGCCCACCGGTTGGGTAATGCACGTGCGCGGCGTCGCCCGCCAGCAGAACCCGGTCTTTTCGGTAAGTCGCCGCCTGCCTGGCCATGTCGGTGAAGCGTGAAATCCAGGTGGGATTGTGCGCTCCGTAATCAGTCCCATAGATAGCAATGAGTGCCTCACGAAGATCGCGCAGGCTGCGTTCGCCGGGCCGGTCGGGGAGTTGTTCGGTCACCATCACCCTGACCGTCACGCCATCGTCCATCTTGCTCAGAGCGTGGATACCGTGCTCGTCCCGGCGTAATCCCCACACCGGTTCTTCCGTCATCTGTACCTCGGCGATCAGGTTGCTGGTGGTCGCGTCCCAGCCAGGGAACTCGATGCCAGCGGCTTTCCGGACGACGCTGCGCCCTCCGTCGCAGCCGACGAGATACTCCGCCCCCAACGAGGATCCGTTGGACAATTCCACCTCGACACCGGAACCGTCCTGCGCGAAATCGGTCACCTCTCGGCCGCGATAGATGGTCACCGCAAGCTCATCGACCCACTCGGCCAGAAGGAGCTCGATCTGGTTCTGCCAGAGGGCCAGACCGTAGTTGTGGCGGGCGGGAAAGTCGCTGATGTCCAGCGGAATCCAGGCGAATCCCGCCACCTGCGCTGTTGTTCCCGCCTCGAGGAACCGGTCGGCGATGCCCCGCTGATCGAGGACTTCGATCGTGCGGGCATGCAGACCGCCCGCTCGTTGCCCAGCGAGCTCCTGGCTAGCGCGTTTCTCGACGATGGCAAAGTCGATGCCCGCCAGAGCCAGCTCTCCCGCCAACATCAGTCCAGTCGGTCCACCACCGGCGATCACCACGGCGTGCTGGACTTGTTGATCAATTGGTCGCGACGTCATAGAGCTTGAACACCTCGTTTTCGAAGTGATCGATCACCGGTTCGGCCGTGGCATGGCGAGTCATTGGGGATCCTGTTCGTGGTTCGGCGGCAAGACCTGCCTTACCGTTTTCCAGCGCAGGGCAACGTATGCGTTGGCGCGACGATCTCTCTGCGCTGATACGGCGCGGCCTCACGAGACGCGATGCTGAACATATCAATAAATCTCGAACCCCTTGTACCCCACCAGATCGCCGTCCTGGACTTCAAATTTGTCGACGACCGAGCGGGGAGGGCCCTTCTCGCACCAGGCAATGAAGGCCGCCATCGCTTCTTCGGTGCCCTCGGCTTCGATCCAGACTGATTCGTCGGGCATATTGCGGGCAAAGCCTGTAATGCCCAGACGCACCGCTTCCCGTTGAGCCGCCCGTCGGTAGTTCACACCCTGAACTCGACCAAAGACTCGCAACTCTGCCCGGCGCTTCATAGGCTCCCCCTGATCTGAGTTCACGCGGCGAAAGCTCGGCGGCTCCCTGTTATCGCGAGGGCCGACTGCCGCGTCAGTTGCCAACCGCCTCTGAATGACGCCCGTGAGATGGCCAGCAGCCAGCCACGCCTACGCTCGTTTCGCCGTTTCCACTGCAATTATCCCCCATAACGACGTTTGACTTCGGCGATATACGCATCGACATCGAAATGTCGTCGCAATCCTTTTACTCCCATCGGTCGAATGAGCCCGCTCACCGGTCGCTCAGGGGGAAACGGACGGTCGTGCCGTCCACCGATCGACCAGGCTATCCCCGCGTAGCCATTGGCATCGCGACCATCGATGAAGTAGCGGTCGTTGAGGGCGATGGCGTTGTCGAACGCCTCCTCCGGCGTGGCAGTCCAGTGAAGAAAGCGCTTCGCCCAGTACATGCGAAGACGGTTTGGCATCCAGCCCTCGGCAACCAAGTGTTGCTGGGCGGCGTTCCACAGCGGATCGTCCGTCTTGCCTGTTTCGAGCGCTTCCGGGTTGTAAAGACGCTGCCTTTCGTCCCCGGCATGCTTGCGGAGGGTCTTTTGCCCCCAGTCGGGAAGCCCAGCAAAGGCATCGTAGTGAGGATTCCTGAGGGCGAAGTTGATGGACAGCTCTCGCTGGACAACGATCTCGTTGAGGAAGGCGTCGATCGATTCTTGCGGTGCGCCGCTCGACCTGACGGTCCCGACGACCGAGGCGACTCCGATCTGGCCAAAATGCAGATACGGCGAAAGCTCGCTCGTACCACGGATATGCGCCCGATTGCGGTCCGTGGCATATGTCGCGAGCCGATTATCGACGAACTGGGTCAGTCGTCGCTTTGCTTCTCGTGACCCTCCTTTGAACGTTGGTGAAATGCCTGCGGAGCGGTCCAGTTCAATCGATTGTTCGCCGATTTCCCTCGGCACATGGTCGTAAAGCTCCGAGCGGATGGTCACAGCCGGGGGACCAGGTGGATCGAGCGTGTCGGTCAGCAGCCGGTTGATCTTCGGGCGGATCGTGCGCGGGGCCCACTCTTCCTTCGGAAAGAACGACGTGGGAACGACCGTATCCGCATCGACGACCACCATCGGCACGTCGAGTGCAGCGGCGACAGCGTCTCGCCACTCGCGGCCGGCACGAAGGGGATCGAGATCGCCGACGACCAGCGCTGCTCGAGCCTCGCGCGCCACAGCCGGAACGATCTGGGCAGGATCACCGACGCGGAATCTCCAGCCGATGCCCCGTTTGCGAAGATCGCCGGCCAGCTCGTCGAGGCCTTCGAGCATGAAGGCGTAGGCACGTTGCGTCGCCCGCGGATAGCCATTCACCAGGCAGAAAACGGCGATCACGGGCACATTCAACCTGTTCGCCGCTTCGATCGCGGCGGTCGCGGCTGGATTGTCCTCGACGCGCTGCGCCCGGCTGATCCACCAGAGCACGCATTCGGCATGATCGGCGGTCTGGTCTCCTCGCAGCGATTCGATGCGCGGGTTGCTGAGATCGATGAGGTGTTCCAGGTCAGGCATGCCGGTATTGTCGCCGATCGACTTTCATCCGGTTAGATCGGACAGGGACATCACGTGACTCTCAGGCTACACGGCCTATCGCCAGCGTGTTCCCTTCACATCAGTAGCAGTCACGGTCGTTGAGAGGAAGCCTCTGAGGCTCGAGAAGGACCACCATTTCCCAACTTGCCGCCGGTTGTTCAATCGTTCATGCTGACCGGTGTGAATACGCGTGCCCGGGCTCTGCTCCCACATTCTCCATCCGCTCTCCCGGGCAGGGTCACCCTCGTCGTGCTCCTGGGTGCACTCAGCGCGTTTGGCCCGCTCTCTCTCGATACGTATCTCCCTGCCTTGCCCGAGCTCCAGGCAGATTTCGGCACGTCCGCGACGCTCGCCCAGCTGACCCTCAGCTTCTGTCTCCTGGGGCTGGCTACGGGGCAGATCGTCGCCGGTTCGACGAGCGATCGATTCGGACGTCACAGGCCCCTGATCATCGGGCTGGCCCTCTACGCATTCGCCTCCTTTCTGTGCGCGCTGGCGCCAAATATCTGGATCCTCCTCCTGGCGCGCTACGTGCAGGGAGCAGCCGGAGGCGCTGGAGTCGTGATCGCCAGGGCGACCGTTCGCGACCTGCA